>CBRGMI010000018.1:0-16677 GCA_967797495.1 uncultured bacterium | reverse complement strand
CCACGGAGGTCGAACTGCGGTACGCCAGCGCGGCGGAGCTCGCGGCGGAGGTCGAACGGGCGGAGGCCAAGGCAGCGGAGCTTTCCTCGGAGGTCGGACTGCAGGAGGCCAGAAGCGCGGAGCTCGCGGGGGAGGTCGAGCGAGCCGAGGCTCGGGCCGAGGCCGCGGAGGGCCGAGCGATCGATCTGTCCGGCCGGATCGAGGAACACGAGACCTCGTTGCACGAGCTCGCCGATCGGGCCGAACGCGCCGAGGGGCTCGTCACGGAGCTCGCGGCGCGGGCGGAGCGAGCGGAGGTCCGCGCGGACGAGATGGCGGAGCGAGCGGAGGCCGCGGAGATCGCCGCCGCCCGCGAGCGCGAGAACCCGGAGCTCGAGGCCGCGCGAGCCGAGGCCGAGGACCTGACGGACAAGCTCGCTGTCGTCACGACCGAGCTCGAAGCCGCGGCGGCGTTCGCGAGCGCGCTCGAGCGACGCAACCAGGAACTCGAGGAGCAGGTTGCGTCGCAGGCCGTCAGTGCCGAGGTCGATGCCGCCGATGCTCGAGCGCGGTTGATCGAGGCCCAGCAATCGCTCGCCCGGCTCGAGGAGACCATCGAACATCGCGACGAGCTCGGATCCTTCGTTCAGGAGGCCCCGTCGATGACACCCGGCGCCGCCACCGAGGTCGCGGACGCGCTCTCGGTCAACGTGAAGCGTTCGCTGTCGGCGATCTTCGAACTCGCCCGAACCCTGTCCACCGATCAGGAGAACAAGGACGACGAGCGGTTCCTCTATCAACTGATGACGCAGGCCAAGGGGATGGAGAACGCGATCCGCGACATCTTCGACGCGGATCGGCTCACGCGCGGCGAACTCGTGCTCGAGCGCCGCAACACCGAGATCGACAGGCTGGTTGACCGCGTGGTCCGCGAGTTCCCGTTCGCCGGCGACCGCGACCTCGACGTCGCGGTCGAACCGGCGACGATCATGGTCGACCGCGTTCGCGTGGAGCGCCTGGTGAACGATCTGCTCAACTCGGCCGTCGGGCGCACCGAGACCGGTGATCGCATCGCGCTCGTCCTGCAACGAGCCCCGGACGGCGTGCTCATCTCGGTGGAGGGCGGGACCCCTCTGAACGGGGACGGCACCGCCGGGGCGGCCGCGGCGTTCCTGGCCGGGCTCCACGGGGGTTGGACCAAGGCCGAGCGGCTCTCGGACGGGACGGGCGTGGTCCGGGCGTTCCTGCCCAGCGGTCCGAACGTTGCCACGGCCGACGGCGCCGACCCCGAGACCGCCGCGGCCCTCGGCTGAGCCGAACGCCGCCTACACCAGGACCGCCGTGCTCCGTCGGCGCCCCACCTTCTGCACGGAGATCGTCGCGGGGAACTGATCCTTGATCTGCTCGGCGTGCGTGACCACGAACAGCTGGTGGAAGCGCGACGAGAGCCGGCCGAGCGCCTGCACCATCAGGTCCTTGCGCTCCTCGTCCAGCGAGGCGAGCACCTCGTCCAGCACCATCATCCCCACGTCGGCCCCCGACAGGCGTGACAGCTGCGTCGAGATCGCCACCCGGAGCGCGAGGTTCGCCAGGTCGGTCTCCGAACCCGAGAAGCGATCGATCGCGAAGTACGAGTCCCCGTCGGCGATCTGGATCGTGAGCTTCTCCTCGTCGACCTTGAGGTCGTCGTACTCGTGGTTCGTGAGCTCGCGGAACAGCGCCTCCGCCTCGCGGGAGAGCTCGGGCCCGATGCGCGCCACCAGATGGTTGCGGAACCCCTCGAGCAACAGCGCCACCCGCTCCACGTATCGCGCGTCCGAACGCAGTTCGTCCACCCTCGCCTGCGTCTCCTTGGCCTGACGCACCCCTGCGACGAGCCCGGCCTCCGCCTTCTCGGCGTCCTTCAGCGCGTCGCTCGCCTCGCGTTCGGTCTCGCGCGCCTGGTCCAGCGCGCCGGTCGCTTCCTCGAGCTCGTCGTGCAGGCGCTCGTGCGCCGCGTCGTCGAACGCGAGCCCCTCGGCCTCCCCCGCCAGCTTCGCGAGCTCGCCGTCGAGGAGTGCGATCCGTCGCCGCGCGGCGTCGAGGTCGCGTTCGGCCTGCGCGAGGTGCTGGCGTTCGGTTCGGAGCTCCGTCGCCCGTGTGCCGAGGGCTCGCGCGCGCTCGGCGCTCGCCCGAAGCTCCTCGAGCTCGGGAACAGCCCCATCGAACGGCTCCGCCAGCGTGGCCACCTCGGCCGAGAGCGACCCGATCCGCTCGGCGAGCTGCGACCGGCGCGCGTCCTGTTCACGGGCGCGCTCCCCGGCCGCAGCGGCGGCGACCCGGTCCTGCTCCGCCCGCGCGCGCTCGGCGAGCGCCTTCCTGACCACCGCCGCGGCGGTCGCCGCGGTTTTCTTGGCGCTCGCGACCTCAGCCTTGCAGTGCTTCACGTACGACGCGAAGTCGTCGCCCAGCGGGCGGCCGCAGGTAGGGCAGGGCTGGGACGGATCGGCCTCCGCCGCGCGCTCGAGCCGTTCGAGGGCCTGCTCCATGAGCGTCGACCGATGCGCCCGTTCGGCCTCGGCGCCGGCCACGGCGGACCGAGCCCGTTCGACCGCGCCCGCCGCGGCCTCGAGCGTCGAGAGCACGGCCGCACGGTCGGTCTCGGGCATCGCGTCCAGCCGCGCCTGTGTCTGCGCGAGCTCGTCCCCCCGTTCGACCAGGGCGGTGCCGAGCCGCAGCCGATCGTCGATCCCGGCCAGCCCCGCGAGCTCGTCGTCGATCGCGGGCAGCTCCGCGACCGCGGCGTTCATCCGCTCGACGCGCTCGACCAGCGCCCCGTGCTGCTCCGCAGCGTGTTCGCGCTGTTCGGTCTTCGCCCGGAGCTCGATGGTCAGCTTCTCGATGCGTTGGCGGACGGCGTCCGAGCCGGCGAACGCCTTCTTCGCGGCCTTTTCGAGAGCGACCGCCTGCCTCAGCTCGGTGGCCGCGGCCTTCGCGAGACGCCTGGCCTCCGTCACCACGTCCTTGGCGGCCTTGAGGTCGGCCTCGAGCGCGGCGACGTCGGGCACGGCGCCGGTGAGCTGGTCCGCGCTCTCCCTGGTCGCCCGCGCCTCGCGCCGCGACGCGTTCCGCGCGTCCTCGACCGGGCGGATCCCCAACAGTCGCAGCGCCATCTCCTTGCGCTTGCCCGCGGTCACGTCGGAGAACGCGTCGAGCTGCTTCTGCTCGGCGTACACCGAGGCGCGGAAGACCTGCAGGTCCATGTGGAGGAGGCGGCGGATCTCGGCGTCGACCTCCACGGTCCCGGTCGCGAGCGTCATGCCCCCGCCGAACAGCTCGGCCCCGGGCGTGTGGCCCTTCCCGCTGATCGTGCGTCGGACCTCGTAGGGCTGCCCCGCGTGCTCGAACACCAGACGGACCTCACAGTCGGTGAGGACGCCGTGAGTCCGGATCTCCTGCTTCCTGGTCCGGGCGGCGTCGACGCCGTAACAGGCAAACGCGATGCTCTCCATCAGCGTGGACTTGCCGGCGCCGTTGACGCCGAAGATCCCGATCACGCGCGCGGGCAGCTCGAGGTCGACCTCCTCGAAGATCCGGTAGTTGCGCAGGGACAGCTCGAGGACCCTCATGCGCTCTCGCCCCGCGCGTCCTCGAGGAACCGCGCGCCGAGGGAGACGACACGCTCGCGTTCGAGCCCGGCCAGATCCTGGAGCTCGACGTAGGACACCCATTCCTGCTCGATCGAACCGATCGTCGGCCCGCCCTGCACGGCCATCGCGTCCGCGCCGAGCTCGGGCTCGACCTGAACCCAGAGCGCGCCGGGCACCGCCTCCTGGAACTGCTCGAGCCCGACCTGCCGGTAGGACGCGGGGTCGACCTCGTTCAGGTACACGCGCACGACGGCCCCGTCGGGCGTCCCCTTCGCGGCGCGTTCCACGGCGTCGACCAGCTCGCCGGCCGACAGGCTCGCGGCCGCGACCGAGACCGTCGCGAGCGGCCGCTCGTGCGGGTTCTCGACGTGGTCGACCTTCCCCGAGTCCGTGTCGATCACCACGAGGCCCTTCGCGGTCTCGGGCGAGTCGGCGAACGAGAAGGTGTCGGTCGAGCCGGCGTACCAGGTGCGCTTGGAGATCTTCTGCACCGCGTGGTAGTGGCCGAGGACCACGAGGTCGAACGCGCGGTCGAACGCCGACTCCTCGACCTCGAGCTCGTTGATGTCGCGGTACGCGCGCGAGGGAAGCGACGTGAGGGCCACATGGGCGATCAGCAGGTTCGTGGTGTCCGCCCGGACCGAGCGCGAGGCCACTTTCAGCTGTTCGCGCAGGTCGTCGATGGCGAGCGTCTGAGGGACCGCGTGGATGGCGACCCCCGCGACGTCGGCGTGGACCGCCTCCATCCGCCACGCGAACTCTACGCTCGGGAAGACGCGTTCGAGCGCGTCGTAGGGCGAGCCCGTACCGCGGATCCGCGGGGTGTCATGGTTGCCGCTGATCGCGACCCCGCGCAGGCCGGCGTCGGTGAGCCGCTGCAGGCCGGCCAGGACCTGCGCGAACGTCCGGTAGGACGGGCGAGCGTGGTCGAAGATGTCGCCGAGCCACAGGAACCCGTCGGGCTCCTGGCGGATCGTCTCGTCGACCCCCCACGTGAACGAGCGGAGGAAGTCCTCCTCCCGGACGTTGCGGCCCCGCTCGTCCCGCAGGTGCGCGAGATGCGAACGCCCGAGGTGCGCGTCGCCGAGCGCGACGAGCCGCGCCATCTACTCGGCGAACCCCTTCGACGCGTCGGGGGGCCGGGGCGGCAGCGGCGACGGGCCGGCGACCGACTTCAGGTAGTCCTCGTACAGGTAGATCTGCGCCGGCAGCGCGAAGGGCGCTTCGAGGTTGGTCACGATCGCCTCGCCCGGCATCAGCGTCTGGATCTCGGGCCCGAGGTCGGAGATGTCCTGCTTGGAGCTGCCGCGCAGGATGTTCCGGTCCTTCTCGTCGGCGAGGCCGAGGACGAAGAACGTGTTGAACTGCGAGAGCATCTCGTCGTCGATCAGCTTCGGCTGCTGGGACACGGCGCACAGCCCGACCTTGAACTTGCGTCCCTCCCGGGCGAGCCGCGGGAACACGTTCTCGTCCGAGCGAGCGACGCGCGACAGCACGCGCTGGGCCTCCTCGAGACCGACCAACGTGGGCGGCAGCGCCGCGAACCGGTCTCGGTCCTCCAGGTACAGGTTCGCGTACGCATCGAGCACGGTCCGCGTGATGACCGACGCGACGAGGATCTCCTCCATCGACGAGAGCCCGCTGGTGTCCACGAGCACGCTGAATCCGTCCATCAGCTCGTCGACGATGCGCGCCGACAGCGAGGGCTGCGACGGATCGCGCGAGATGCACGGCATGTCGAGGATCCGTTGCGCGCGCCGCTGGATCACCTGCATCGTGCTGGTCGCGACGCCGAGATCCTCGGCGAGCGACGCGACGTCCTGCTCCTCGCCCACCCGGACGATCCACTCTTCGTGGAAGTACCGGATCAGCCGGTAGATCGCGTCCTCCTGGGCGTGGCTCCACTCGTACGCGGTCTGCAGGTCCCCCTGGGTGAGCTCGGCGAGCGAGAGCCGGAGCGAGGTCGCGCCCGCCCCGGCGGCACGGGTCGCGTAGACCTTCAGCCGATCGGGCGCCCACGGGTGCGAGCGCAGCCCCTTGCGCGTCCCGCTCCCGCCCTCGAGGTACTCGCCGTGCGGATCGAACAGCAGGCAGGCGTACCGGCCCTGTGAAGCGAGGATCTGCCCCGCGAGCACCTTCATCAGGTTCGACTTGCCCATGCCCGTGGTCGCGAAGACGCCGACGTGCGACGTGAGCGTGTCGCCCTGGACGCCGATCTCGAGATCGATCGTGTCCTCGCCGGAGCGGAGCAGGCCCACCCGCACGTCGCCCATGCGCTCGCGCAGGAAGTCGAAGTCCTCGGCGGTCGGCGCCGTCACCCTCGCGAACTGGGCCGGGAGCGACTTCGGCTTTCGGAACGCGCCCGCCGCGTCGATGTACCCGAGCGGCTGGCACGTCGCGACCTTGTACAGCCGCTGTTCGGGGTCTCGAAGGGTGTACTCGGTCCCGGCGACGTCGCCCGACATGTACGAGCCTGCGGTGCGCTCGGACCACGAGGGGTCCGAGGAATCCGACCCGTACGTCACCTGGATCACGCGGAAGAGGAACCGGCGGCCCCGCTCGGGATCCTCGGCCGCGAGCAGTTCGCCGAGGAACAGGTCCGTCCCGTAGAAGGAGCGGAACGTCGACTCGAGGACGTTCTTCCCGAAGATCCGGCCCTTGTAGCCAGCGCCCCCTCCAAACGGGGGGCTACCGCTCGCGCGTTCGCGCTCGCTCCTTGAGCCCCCCGCGCCCCCCGTCACCGGTTCAAGACCTCGTGGAAGTCCTGGAATAGCAGCTCGACGTCGTCCTCGGCCATCCCGCGACGCGAGAGCGCCTCCCGGAACGCTCGGCGGACGTCCACCACGTCGTAGCCGGTGACGCGGGCCGCCTGGTGCGCCCGAGCGAGCGGGTAGGGGTACCCGACGAACGCGGGGTCGTCCGCGAGCCCGGCGAGCCGGCCGAGCACCTGGAGCGCCGGAGCCGGCCCGCGCGCGACGTCCACCCGGAACGCGTGCGCCGCGGTCGGGGCCAGGTGGGCGACGAAGATGTCGCCCACGTACAGCCGGCCGAACACCGGATCCGTCGAGATCCGCGTCGCCCACCGCGACGGCCCGACCTCCCGGTCGCCGCGCCGCTTGAGCAGCGTGACGAGCGGCGCGTTCCGGCCCCAGTACAGCGTCGATGCCTTGACCACGCCCGCGAGCGACACGCGGCGCGCCACGGCCTCCTCGTGCACGCGGAGCACGACCCGCTCCGGCACCAGCGGTCCGCCGTGGAGCGAGCCGTCCACCAGCACAAGGTCCCCGGGAGCCGCCTCGCGGACCGTTCGCCCCACCGCTCCCCATTCGGCCCACTCGCGCAACGCGTCCACCGGTCGCGGGAGCTCCGGCAGGCGCTCGGGTTCGGAGCCGCAGAGCTCGGTGAGCGTGGCCCTGGCGAGCCTCGCCATCTCCTCGGGGGCCACGGCCCGAACGTCGAGCTGCGGCCGTTCGACGTCGACGGTCTGCCCGTCCTCGAACCGGACCCGGGCGGCCCGGAACGCCGCGACCTGGAACGACCTCCCGTCGGCAACCGTGCACGACCCCCCGTCCACCGCCCAGACCGTGCCCGGTTCGACCGGGGTGACCGGTGAGAGGTCGAACGCGTCGGGGTGCCCGGGCACGGCGAGCGCATCGTCGAGCCCGAGCTGACCCTCGAGGACCCGGATCTCCGAGGCCGGCCGCTCGAGAAGGTCCACCACGAACGAGGCGGCCGCGTCCAGGTGGTCACGCTCGACGAGGTCGAGGCTGAGCACGCGACCCGATCCCCGCCGTGCCTGCGCCTGCGCCACGCCCGCAGGGTACCGCGGTCCTCGGACGCCCCGAGGGAACCCCCTCGGTCAGCCGAGCGTCTTCAGCAGCTCCCGGGCGATCACGACGCGCTGGATCTGGTTGGTGCCCTCGTAGATCTGGGTGATCTTCGCGTCGCGCATGAACCTCTCGACGGGGTACTCGCGCATGTAACCGTAGCCGCCGAGGACCTGCACCGCGTCGGTCGTGATCGACATCGCGGCGTCCGACGCGAAGCACTTCGCGACGCTGGAGAAGTACGTCATCCTGGGATCGCCCGCGTCGCAGAGGGCCAGCGCCTTGTAGACGAGCATCCGCGCGGCCTCGAGCCGCATCGCCATGTCGGCCAGCATGAACGAGACACCTTGGAACTCGGCGACGGGCTTGCCGAACTGCTGCCGCTCGGTCGCGTACCGGCTCGCGACCTCGAGCGCCCCCTGCGCGATACCGAGCGCCTGCGCCGCGATCGCGGGTCTCGAGTAGTCGAGGGTCGTCATCGCGTAGCCGAACCCGCCCCCCTCCTCGCCGATCAGCCGGTCGCCCGGGATCCTGGCGTCGGTCAGGATCACCTCGCGGGTCGGCGACCCGCGGATCCCCATCTTGTCCTCCTTGCGGCCGAACTCCACGCCGGGGTCGTCCCTCATCACGAGGAAAGCCGAGACACCCTTCGACCGCAGCGACGGGTCCCTGGTCGCGAAGACCACGTACGCATGCGAGACGCCGGCGCCGGTGATGAACCGCTTCGTGCCGTTCAGCACCCACCCGTCGCCGTCGCGCTCGTATCGCGTCGTCATCGCCGCGGGGTCCGAACCCGCGCCGGGCTCGGTGAGCGCGTAGGACATCAGGAGGTCGCCGCGGGCGATCCCCTGGGTCATCCGCTTGGCCTTCTCGTCGTCGCCGGCGACCACGAGCGGGATCACGCCGAGCTTGGAGACGAGGGGCGTGAGCGAGACGCCCGCCGAGACACGCGACAGCTCCTCGATGAAGACGCCGAACGCGAGCGACCCACCGCCGGAGCCGCCGTGCTCCTCCGGATAGCCCACGCCCATCAGATCGTGCTCGACGAGGAGCTTGTAGACGTCCTCGGGCCACTCGTCGGTCTCGTCGATCTCGGCCGCGCGCGGCGCGATGCGTTCGTCGGCGATCGTTCGAACGAGCGAGCGGAACTCCTCGAGCTCCTCGGGCAACTCGAAGCGCTCGAGGTCGCTCATCAGCGGCGCCGGATCACGAGCGCGTCCCCCTGGCCGCCGCCGCCGCAGATCGCCACGCCGCCGAGGTCGACGCCGCGGCGCCGCAGCTCGTGGGCGAGCGTGAGGACCAGGCGAGCGCCGCTCGCGCCGATCGGGTGCCCGAGCGCGACCGCGCCGCCGTTGACGTTCACAAGCTCCTCGTCGAACCCGAGGATCCGCGTCACGTGCAGCGCGACGGCCGCGAACGCCTCGTTCACCTCGAGCAGGCCCAGATCGTGGACGTCGAGGTCCGCCTTCTTGAGGGCGTTCTGGAGCGCGATCGCCGGCACGGTGTGCAGGTAGGGGAAGCGCTCGGCGGACATGCCGTGCGCCACGATCTCGGCGAGCGGCTCGAGGCCGAGCCGCTCGGCCCTCTCGGGGCTCGTCACGACGAGCGCGGCCGCGCCGTCGCTGATCTGCGACGCGTTACCCGCGGTGATCGTCCCGCCCTCCGCGAACGCGGGCCTCAGCGCGGCGAGCGACTCGGGCGTCGAGTCGGCACGGATCCCCTCGTCGCGTTCGACCGCGACGGGGGCTCCCGTTCGCTGCGGGACCTCGACCCGCACGACCTCCTCGGCCAGCGCGCCCGACTCCCAGCCGGCGTTCGCCCGCCGGTGCGAGCGCGCGGCCCAGGCGTCCTGCTCCTGCCGGCCGATGCCGAGCTCGGCGTTCACGGCGTCGGAGGACTCCCCCATGACCTTCCTCGTGAACGTCGACCAGAGCCCGTCGTGGATCATCGTGTCGACCATCTCGGCGTCGCCCAGGCGCGACCCGGCGCGAGCCTTTGGTAGGACGTAGGGAGCCTGCGTCATGGACTCCATGCCGCCCGCCACCACGATCTCGACCTCCCCGGCACGGATCATCTGGTCGGCGAGCGCGATCGCGGTCGTCCCCGACAGGCACACCTTGTCCACGTTCAGCGCCGGGACCTCCTTGGGGATCCCCGCGGCGATCGAGGCCTGGCGGGCCGTTATCTGCCCGGTCCCCGCCCGGATCACGTGGCCCATCACGACGTAGTCGACGTGATCGGCGGCGACGCCGGAACGCGCGAGCGCCTCCCGGATCGCGATCGCGCCGAGGTCCACCGCCGACAGTTCCGTGAACGCGCCTCCGAACTTGCCGATCGGCGTTCGGGCCCCGGAGACGATGACCGAAGAAGGCATGCCGTCCCTTCGTTGGTTACGGTGAGACCAGTCTACGCGGGCGAACGCCCATCCCATCCGTGCACTCAGAGGCGATGATGAGCGGAACCATGGTCGGCGTGTTGATCGTTCCGTCGGCCTCGGGTCGGTCGGACCCGCTCGCCGAGGCGCGGCGGGCCGAGGAGCTCGGCTTCGACCTCGTTTGCCTCTGGGATCACCCGCTTGGCGATCATCCATCGTTCGAGACGTGGACGCTCCTCACGTGGATCGCCGCGCGAACGGATCGGATCGGACTGGCAACCGATGTCCTCGCCGTGCCGTTCCGGCTCCCGGCCCTCACTGCGAAGATGGCCGAGACGCTCGACCGGCTTTCCGGCGGGCGCTTGGTCCTGGGTCTCGGCGGCGGCGGGAGCGACCGAGAGATCGCGGGCCTCGGCGCCCCCGCTCGCACGCCTGTCGAGAAGGTCGATGCTCTGAGCGAAGGCCTCGATATCATCCTGGGCGTCTGGAGCCGGTCGCCGTTCTCGTTCGAGGGGCACCACTACCAGGTCGACGCCGCCGCGATCGAGCCGAAGCCGGCGCGCCCGATCCCGGTCTGGCTCGGCACGTACGGTCGGAGGGGCCTGGAGCTTACCGGCCGCCGCGCGGACGGGTGGGTCGCGTCCATGGGGGTGGGAGAGGCGCCGCCCCGCGAGCTGGTGCCGAAGATCGACGCGATCCGGGCTGCAGCGGAAGGCGCCGGCCGCGACCCCGACGAGCTCACGTACGCCTACAACGTTCGCGTCCGGATAGGAGGTCCGCCCCCCGAGGACACCGATCGTCAGATCGCCGGCGAGCCCGACGAGATCGTCGAGCGCCTCCTGGAGCTGTTGGACCTCGGCTTCACCACCCTCAACGTCTGGCTGAGCGGCCGGCGCGACGAGCAACTGGAACGCCTCGCGTCGGAGGTCGTGGCGCCCCTGCGTCAGCTCGGCTGAACATCCCGCCGCCACCCAAGGGTGGTCGGGGCCGTGCGAGCCCGGTTCGTGGGCCGTTCAACTCGGCTTCCCGGCTCGTTCCTCGCCGAGTCATACGGGGCCCCGAGGATGCCCGGGCAAACGCGATAGGGTCGAGGAGCGTGACCGAACAGATGACGGATAGGTGCTCGGGCCACATCGGCGTCGCGTGACCGCGGCGCAACGTCGAGCGATCGCCGTCGGGCGTCGTGCCGGCGTCCTCGCGGTGCTCGCGGCGACGGCCGCCATCGGCCTTTCCATGGGGGGCCGGGCGGTCGCACAGATCGATCCGACGCCCACCGAGACCACCTCGCCCCCCACGTGTGCCCCGACGGGCAGCCCCTCGCCCTCGCCCTCGCCGACCGAGCCGACCCCGACGCCCTCGCCCGAGCCGTGCCCCCCTTCCGATCCATCGCCCACAGACACGATCGCGCCCGATCCATCGCCCGCCGACACGGGCCCGCCCCCCGATCCATCGCCCGCCGACACGGGCCCGCCCTCCGATCCATCGCCCACGGACACGACCGCGCCCTCCGATCCATCGCCCACGGACACGAGCGCGACGCCGACGCCCACGTCTCCCCCCGAGACCTATCCCGGGCCGGCGCCCACCGCGACGGAGCCTCCGCCGTCGTCACCGACGCTCCCGGTCCCCGGAGAGCAGTGGCTGACCCCGCCACCGGCGGAGCAGCCCTTGCCGGATGAGATCGATGCCCGTTCGGCGCACGAGCTGACCCTGGCCATGCAGGCCGAAACGGAATCGACGCCGATCGCCGGCACCTATTCGACCTCGGCGCTCGACGACGTGTACGACAAGCTCGTCAAGGCCGGGATGAGCAGGGACGTCGCGACGCGACGCGTGTATCGGCCGTTCATCGTCAAGGGCCCGGCCGCGTGGACCGAGACGTGGGGAGCGCCGCGGTACGCGGGCGGGTTCCATCTCCACGAGGGCCAGGATGTTCTCTGCCGGGGAGGCGCGCCGGTCCTTGCCACCAGCGCGGGACGCGTCGAGTTCGACGTCGACACGCTCGGCGGCAGGATCGCGCGGCTGTTCCTGCCCGAGGGGGGCTACTGGTACTACGCGCACCTGTCCGACTGGAACTCCACGATCGGCAGCGGCTCCCGAGTCGACGTCGGCGACGTGATCGGGTATTGCGGGAACTCGGGAGACGCGGTCGGCGGGCCGACGCACGTCCACTTCGGACACTATCTGCCGTCGGGACAGGCCGTGGACCCGATGTCCGACCTCATCGGCTGGCTCGAGGCGGCCGAACGCCGTGCCGACGTCTCCGATCGAGGCGCGAAGGCGGCCAGGTCGGAGACGGTGGTCGTTCCGACCTACCCCCACGAGCTCGGAGCGGAACCGACGGTGATCGTCTCGAGCCCGGTCGTGACGGCCGGGCTTTCGACCGCCCACCGATCCGCCGCTCCGTCGTCCACCGACGTGCTCGCGCTCGCGGTGGCCCTGGCCGCCCGCCTGGCGCTCATCCCGGGCCGTCGAGCGGCCCGCCGGCTCGGGTCGCTCATCGGTCGCGGAACCGATTGAGGACGTCCCGGCCCTTCGGCCGGGACGCGTCAGCTCGGCCGGACCTCCCGCCGCCACCGCTGGAAGACCTCGAGCCCGTCCGGGCAGAACGGCTCGCGTGCGATCATCGCGTCCGCCTCGTCGAACGGGACGAACGTTCCCCACACGACCTCGCTCGGTTGCCAGACGATCGGGCCGTCCCACACGACGTCGAACGCACCGCCCCAGACCCGGCCGCTCGGGCCCTCGTATCGGTGCAGGAACCGGAAGATGGGTTCGGCGGTGATGCCGAGCTCCTCCTCGAGCTCGCGGCCGGCGCACGCCTCGTAGGACTCACCGCCCGCGTTCACACCGCCTGCGCCCACGTCGTAGAAGCCGGGGTAGACGTCCTTCGTGTCCGTCCGTCGATGTACGTAGAGGTGCGCCGCCGCGTTCAGCACGAACACGTACGTGCAGCGGTGCCAGAGGTTCTCGGAACGGACCGTCCCGCGCGGGACCACGCCTACGACCTCATTCTGCTCGTCGACCACGTCGACGAGCTCGTCCTCGGGATCCATCGACCCTAGGTGCGATGCCGGTCGGCCCAGAAGTCCCAGCCGTCGATCTCGGGCAGCGGGAGCTCGAGCGCACCCAGCGTCGAGCAGATCTGCGTCCGGTGGTCGTTCCCGTGGTGGATCGCCTGGATCAGCAGCATCGACTCGGCAGGATCCATATCGGGGTAGTCCTCCCGCCCAAGGATCGAGGCATGCAGCGTCCCGGCCTCCAGGTCGGTCAGCGCCTCATCCCAGCGGCGTCGATGCTCCGGCATCTCGGAGCGGAGCTGCGCGAGCGCGATCCCGACCCGATCCTCGGCCGGGGGCGGCGTGGGATCCCGCAACCGCCGGAGGTAGCGCGTATCGCCGTCGATCATATGCGTCAGCGTGTCGATCATCGATCCATACGTACCGGGGACCGAGGCATCAAGCCGTTCCGCGGGCAGTCGGTCGAGGTGGTCGATCAGCGTCTCGGTAGCCCACAGATGGTGCTCGAACATCGAACGCAGCACGTCCGCCGATGAAGTCATCTCCCGACCCTACAAGCGGCCGGGCCGGGTGGTCGAGGTGGGAGGGGTGCGGTCAGCGCGTCGTCGAGCGAAGCCGAAGCCCAAGGTGTTCCGCGAGCACGCACCCAACGCGTAGGCGAAGACGAGCAGCGCGGACCGCGCCCCGACCTACCTCGAGGCGGGGTTCCGCGAATCCAGCACGAGCTCGATCTGCTGCATGATCTCGTCGCCGACCAGCTCGTCACGCGCGATCAGCGAGTCCCGCAAGCCGATAACCACGTCGCGGTTCTCCTCGAGCAGCTTTGAGACACGGGCCTTCTGCTCCTCGAGGATCTCCTCGACCCTGGCCTTGCCCTCGGCGTCGGCAAGCACCTTGCCCACGAGGTTCTTGGATCCGATCGGACCCTCGAGGATCGCGTCGAACGACACGAGCGAGCCCGCCATCCCGAAGGACCCGACCATCTGCGCGGCGAGCCTCGTCGCGTGCTGGAGGTCGGCGGCGGGACCGGTGCCGCTCTCGCCGAAGAAGACCTCCTCGGCGACCAGCCCGCCGAGCGCGATCGCGACGCCGGACTCGATCTCGGTGCGGGTGCGGGTGAACCGCTCCTCCTCGTCCCCCTGCGCGAGCAGCCCGAGCGCCATCCGACGCTTGATGATCGAGAGCACCTCGAGCCGCCGGCCCTTGCCGAGGAAGTAGGCGACCGTGGCGTGCCCCGCCTCGTGGGTGGCGACCGAAACGCGATCGGTCTCGGTGTAGTTGACGGGCTGCTTGAAGCCGAGCTCCTCGGTCAGCTTGGCCTCGTGGATGTCCTGCACGTTCATCGCCGTGCGCCCGCCGCGGAGCGCCATCAGCAAGGCCTCGTCCAGCAGGTGTTCGATCATGACCGGGGTGTAGCCGAACGTCTCGTGCGCCAAGTCCTCGCGCGTGTGGTCGTCGTCGAGCTGCTGGTGATGGGTCTTGCGATCGAGGAAGAAGTCGATCAGCTCGCGACGGCCGGACTTCGACGGGAGGTCGAAGTAGAGCCGGCGGTCGAAGCGCCCCGGCCGGAGCAGCGCCGGGTCGAGGTTGTCGGCTCGGTTGGTCGCCGCGATCAGCAGGATGTTGCTGTACATCGGCTTGGCCGCGGGGATCCGCCGCTCGGGCTTACGGAACCCGTTGACCCACTCGATCATCCGCGCCCTGACCCGCGGGCCGAACGGCGGCTGGTCGAAGGACTGCATCTGGATCAGCAGCTCGTTCACCATGCCCGAGCCGCCGGCGCCCATGAACGACGATGCCACGCGCCCGAGGCCGGTCGGATCCGGGCTCGCGTTCATCCCCCCGCGCTCGCCGCCGATCGCATCGATCTCCTCGATGAACCCGATCGCGCCCCCTTCTTTGCGCGCCAGCTTGCGCAAGCGGCGAAAGAACGAGCGGATCTTCGCGTTGGTCATCCCGAACCACATCGACTGGAACGCGGGCGCGGCGCTGAACAGGAACGGCACGCCCGCCTGCTTGGCCATCGACTTTGCCAGGTAGGTCTTGCCGGTACCCGGAGGACCTTCGAACAACAAGCCGCGTCGGGGGTTGCCGCCCAGCTCGTCGCGGAACGTCGCGTACCCCAGGAACACGTCGAGCGTTCGCCCGACCTCGTCGACCTGGTTGTCGAGGCCCCGGACCTCGTCCAACCCGACCTCGATCTCCTCGGGCCGCACGATCTGGTGGGGGGATCGGCCGCTGAACAGCGGCATCGCCATCATCACGCCGATCATGATCATGATCAGGAGAATCGGGGCGAAGATGATCGCCTCGGGACCGAGCGTGGGCATCTTGAAGGGGTTGTCGGTGAGGTAGCGGTACCAGAGGTAAGCATCGATCAGCAGCAGCACGACGACGAGCCGTGCCAGGCGACGTTTGCGCGTCTTCTCGCGGACCTTGGAGACGTCTGCCCGGCCCTGCGCCACTGCGTCCGAACCGTGCAGCACGGATGCGGTCGATCGGCTCGTCTGCCTCACGTCAGCCCCTCACCTGGTCGTCCGACGGCGAGGCCCATCCTATGCACGACGTCGGAACGGCGCATCGGACCTTCGGCCTAGAGGGGGACGCCGAAAGGCGGCTCCACGCGACGTGCACGAGATGGCCGCCCGAGGATCCGCCAGCCGCTATCGTGCGTGGCGATGGCGAGGAAGAAGCTCCAGCCCGTGACCAAGGAGGACGCGCGGGCGATCGGCGCGATGCTGAGGGGCCTCCGACGGGCCGCCGGCTACCGGGCGGTCCAGGACGCGGCGGCCGCCGGCGGATTCCCCGCCGCGCGCCAGACGATCTACGCCTACGAACGCGGCGGCCTGACACCCTCGCTCCAGCAGTTCCTCGAGATCACCGAGTTCTACGCGTTGCATCCATCCCGCGGCGACGGGACCAAGCCCGAGGACGACCTGCGAGCCCAGGCGGTCGCCTCCGTGACCCGGGCGCTCACGCTGCCCGCCTACCACGTGAAGCAGGCGCACGAACTGATGGAACGGCTCCAGCCGCGGCTCGCCGAGGGCCCGCGTCGCAAGCGCCGGAGCTCGTGATGCTGACCCAGATCGACCACGTCGGGATCGCGGTTGCGGATCTCGAGGAGGAGGTCGAGCGCTACCGGCGCACGTTCGGCCTCGAGCCCACCCACCGCGAACGGATGCCGGACCAGGGCGTCGAGGAGGTCCTGTTCGCGGTGGGCGAGTCGTACGTGCAGCTGCTCGGGGCGCTCGGGTCCGACACGCCGGTGGGCAGGTTCCTGGACCGGCGCGGCCCGGGCGTGCACCACCTCGGGTACCGCGTCGCGAACGTGACCCGGGCGCTCGGGCGCCTTCGGGCCGAGGGCGTCGCGCTGATCGACGAGACGCCGCGAGCGGGGTCTCGGGGCACGACGATCGCGTTCGTCCACCCGAAGAGCATGGGCGGGGTGCTGGTCGAGCTCGTCCAGGAGCCTTCGCCAACCGCCGCGGGCCCGCAGGGCTAGGGAAGATCGGTCCGGCCGCGCTCCGGCGCGTTGATCAACACCGCGACGTTGCCCTCGGGGAGGGCGCCCCGCTCCATCAGCTGGTGGGCGTGCCCGGACTCGCCGTAGTCGTACGTGTGTCCCAGCGTCGTCCGCACGCGCCCCTCGCGCACGAGGTCGTTGAACGCCGTCGCCTGCTCGTCGTTGAACAGGTGCGAGCCCTGGTATCGCTTCTGCAGGTACCACAGGTACCGGACGTCCACCATCGTGTCGTAGCCGGTCGTCCCCGCGCAGATCACGACCATGCCGCCCCGCTCGCACACGAAGATCGAGGTCGGGATCGTGTCCTGCCCCGGGTGCTCGAACA
>CBRGMI010000017.1:0-16704 GCA_967797495.1 uncultured bacterium | reverse complement strand
CTGGTCCTGTTGGTCAAGCCGCAGTTCGAGGTCGGCCGCGAGCGGGTGGGTTCGGGCGGCGTCGTCCGCGACCCGGACGCCTGGCGCGACGCGATCCTCGGCGTCGCTGATGCCGTCTCCGAGCACGGCCTCTCGCCGATCGCCGTGATGGCGTCGCCGCTGCCCGGGCCGGCCGGCAACATCGAGTTCCCGCTGCACGCAAGGGTGGGCTCGGCGAGGGCCGTCGTCCGCGACGTGGAGGGCGCACTCGAGGAGGCCCGCGCGCTCGCGAGGGTGCCCTCGTGACGTCCTCGGCCACAGGGTCTCGGTTGAAGGCCGCGGGGTTCGTCGTCCACCCGGCCCGCCCGGCCGCGGCCAAGGCCGCGCGCGCGATCGGCGCGTGGCTCGAGGAGCGCGCGGTCCAGACCCGCACGATCGCCGGCGACAACGCCGAGGACGAAGAGGCGGCGCGGGCGTTCGCCCGCGGCCTCGACCTCGTGGTGTCGGTCGGCGGCGACGGCACGTTCCTGCGGGCGGCGAGGGTCGCATCGGTGTCGGGCGTCCCGGTGCTGGGCGTCAAGGTCGGCCGGATGGGCTTCCTCACCGAGGTCGAGCCCGGCCAGGCCACGGCGGTGCTCGAACGGATGCTGGACGGCTCGGCCCGGATCGAGGAGCGGCTCGCGGTCGTGGCGGAGGGCTCGTCGTTCGAGCCGCAGTGGGCGCTCAACGAGGTCATCGTGGAGAAGAGCGCTCGGCACCGGCTGATCCGGCTCGCGGTGTTCGTGGACGACTCGTACGTCACCACCTTCTCCGCCGACGGGGTGATCTCGGCGACGCCGACCGGTTCGACCGCGTACTCGTTCAGCGCCGGGGGTCCCATCGTCTCGCCGTCCGTCCCCTGCATCGTCGTGACGCCGATCGCGGCCCACATGGTGTTCGACCGGTCGCTGGTGCTCGCGCCCGACCAACGCGTGCGCCTCGAGGTGTTGGGGGAGGAGCCGGGGTTGCTCTCGGCCGACGGCCGGCACAGCCTGGAGCTCCCGGTCGGCTCGACGGTCCAGGTCGAACGCGCCCCGACGCCGGCGCGGTTCGTTCGGCGCGAGGACGCGCCGTCGTTCCACGACCTCGTCCGCGACAAGTTCGACCTCCCCGGGAACGTCGGCGGAGCGGTCTAGGATCGCGGGGTGCTCCGCGAGCTCCACATCAGCGGTCTCGGCGTGATCGACGACCTCGACCTCGAGCTGCATCCGGGCCTGAACGTCCTCACCGGCGAGACAGGGACCGGCAAGACGATGGTGACGGTCGGGCTGCAGCTCGCGCTCGGCCGGCGCGGGGGTTCGTCGCTCGTTCGAGTGGGCGCGCCGGCGGCGAAGGTGCAGGCGCGGTTCGACGCGCCGCCGGCGGCGGTGAGCGCGGGGTGGGCCGAGGACGGCGAGGTCCTGCTCGCTCGCACGGTCACCGCCGAGGGACGGAGCACCGCGCGTGTGGGCGGACAGCTCGCGCCGGTCTCGGCGCTCGCGGAGCTGGCCGGCGAGCTCGTCGAGATCCACGGCCAGCACGACGGTCAGCGGTTGCTCTCCACGGTCGCGCAGACGCGGTTCCTCGACCGCTACGCCGGCGCCGAGCACCTCGATGCCGTCGATGCCCTTCGCGTCGAGCACGGGCGTCTCCGCGACGCGAGGGCCGCCCTCGCCGAGCTCGACGAGCGCGAACGCGACCGGGAGCGCCAGATGGACCTGCTCGCCTACCAGGTGCGCGAGATCGAGGGAGCGTCGCCGCGCCCGGGCGAAACCGAGGAGCTGAAGCTCGAGGCGGCCAGGCTCGACCACGCGGGCCGGCTGCTCGAGCGGGCCTCGTCGGCCGAGCGTGCTCTCGCGGCCGAGGACGGCGCGGCCGATGCCCTCGGGGCCGCGTCCGCCGAGCTCCGCACGGCGGGCGAGGTCGACCCGGCGGCCGAGGAGCTCGCGGTGCGGGCCTTCGACCTGAGCGCCGCGGCCACCGAGCTCGCGGTGGAGGTTCGCACCTACCGCGAACGGATCGAGCTCGACCCCGCGCGGCTGGAGGAGGTCCGCGAACGGATCGGCGCACTCGACGCGCTCCAGCGCAAGTACGGGAAGGGCGAGGAGGAGGTCCTCGCCTTCCTCGACCGGGCACGGGAGAGCCTCGACGCGCTCGCCGGCGTCGAGCAGGAGCGGGAGCGCGCCGCGGCCAGGGTCGCCGAGCTCACCGAGCGCGTCGCTGCGCTCGCCACGGCGGTCTCGGACGGTCGCGCCACCGCGGCGCCCGAGCTCACGCGGGCGCTCCGAGCGGAGCTCGGCGAGCTCGGGATGGAGGGCGCCACGATCGAGGTCACCCTGGTCCCGAACCCGGAGCTCGTCTCCGGCGGGGCCGAGCACGCGACCTTCGTGTTCTCGGGCGGGCCGGGGCAGCCCGCGCAACCGCTCGCGAAGGTCGCATCGGGCGGGGAGCTCTCGCGCACGATGCTCGGGTGCAGGAGCGTGCTCGTCGACCTGGACGACGTACCGACGTTGATCTTCGACGAGGTCGACGCGGGTATCGGCGGGCTGGCCGGGGTCGCCGTCGGGCGGCGCCTGGCGAACCTCGCGCTCGCGCGGCAGGTCGTCGTGGTGACCCACCTGCCCCAGATCGCGTCGTTCGCGGACCGGCACATCCGCGTCCGCAAGGAGGGCGGGACGGCCTCGATCGAGGTGCTCGACGACGCCCAGAGGGTCGAGGAGCTCTCGAGGATGCTCGCCGGACTGCCCGGGAGCGACGCCGCCGCCGCCCACGCCGAGGAGCTGCTGTCCGAGGCCGGCCGCACGCCCAGGTCGTCCCCGTAGCGCCCGCTTTCGGAAACACCAGGGCTCCACCATCGGAGACTCCGCTACCCTTTCCCGCACGAGGAGCCGCCCCTGGTCACGGGCTCCCCCATGCCGGAACGCCCACCGGCGAGGTCAGGCCGAGAGGTCGAGGGACCAAGGAGGCGTCCACGTTCGGAACCAAGCCGAGGAGCCTGCTCCGGCGGCCCCTGCGGCGGCCGAAGCCCCAGGGCGGCCTCGCTCGCGTCGACCCGAGGACCAAGCGGCTGGTCCAGCGCGTCGTGCCGGGGGAGATCGCGGTGATCGACCACGAGGACCTCGACGGGGTCTCGGCCGAGGCGCTGGTCACCGCCTCGGTCGGCGGCGTGGTGAACGCGGCCCGTTCGATCAGCGGCCGGTACCCGAACATGGGGCCGATCCGCCTGCTCGAGGCGGGCATCCCGCTGGTCGACACGGTCGGCCCGCTGCTCCTTCAGAAGGTCCGCGAGGGCGACGAGCTCCGCCTGGACGGGGACCGGGTCTACGTCGGCGACCGACTGGTAGGGGTGGGGATCCGGCAGAGCTCGGCCACGATCCGCGAGTCGATGGGGGAGGCGCAGCTCCGGCTTGCCGACCGGTTCGAGTCGTTCGCGCGCAACACGGTCGACTACATGCAGCGCGAGCGCGACCTGCTGTTCGGCGGCTCCGGTCTGCCACCGCTCGACCTTGACCTCGCGAACCGCCCGGTGCTGGTCGTGGTCCGTGGCTACAACTACAAGGAGGATCTCGCCGTCCTGCGTCCGTACATCGGCGACGTGCGACCCGTCTTGCTCGGGGTCGACGGCGGCGCCGACGCCCTGATCGAGGCCGGGTACACGCCCGACCTGATCCTGGGGGACATGGACAGCGTCTCGGACGAGGCCCTCTCGTTCGCCGGCCCCCCGCGACGACGGTGGCTCCGGCGCAGCCGCCCGACGGAGCTGGTCCTGCACGCGTACCGGGACGGACGCGCACCGGGTCGGGAACGGCTCGAAGCGCTCGGCGTGCCCTTCCGCGTGGTCGAGGCCGCCGGCACCAGCGAGGACGCCGCGTTCCTGCTCGCCCACGAGAAGGGCGCCGAGACGATCGTGGCGGTCGGCAGCCACGGCAACCTCCGCGAGTTCCTCGACAAGGGCCGGGAAGGGATGTCGAGCACCTTCCTGGTCCGGCTGCGCGTGGGCGAGATCCTGATGGACGCAAAGGGCGTCTCGCGCGTCTACTCGCCGCGGATCCGGACGCGCGACGCGCTCCTGCTGGTGGCCGCCGCGCTCGTCGCGATCGCGGCCGTGGTCGTGGTCTCGCCGCCGCTGCGGCTGTATGTCTCGCAGCTCGTCGAACAGTTCCGCCAGTGGCTGTTCGACCTGAAAGAACTCCTGTGATCTCGTTCCGGTACCACATCGTGACGATCGTCGCGATCTTCCTCGCGCTCGCGATCGGACTCCTTGGCGGCGCGGCGTTCGTGCAGCCCGCGCTGCAGCAACAGCTCCAGGACCAGACCGATCGCCTCCGGAGCGATCTCGAGGATCGCACCCAGCAGATCGGCGACCTCCGCGACCAACTCGGGGCGCTGAACGGCTTCGCGGACTCGGTCATGCCCTACCTGACGAGCGGGACGCTGAGCGGAACACCGGTCGTCCTCGTCACCCAGGCCGGCGTGGAGGACGAGGTGCTCACCCAGGCCCAGGCGGCGTTGGCGAGCGCCGACGCTCGCATCCTGACGACCGTGTCGGCCACCGACCAGCTCGTGTCGGAGGATCCGACCGCCCAGGGTCAGCTGGCGACGATCGTGGGGGAGCCCACCGCGCCGGCGGAGGAGCTCCCGAGGCTCGCGGCGGAGGCGCTGGCTCAGGGCCTGTCGCCGTCGACGACCGTGATCGGGGGCGAGGTCCTTCGCGACCTCCTGTCCGCCGGGTTCCTGGCACCGGTCGGACCCGGCCCCTCGCAGGCCACCCTCGAGGAGATCGGGGCTCCCGGCCAGGTCGTCGTCGTGCTCTCCGGTGGCCGCGGGGAGGAACCGACGCTCCCCCCCGAAGCGTTCGCCGTCCCGCTCGTCGAACGGCTGGCCGGACTGGGCGTCCCCGTGGCGGCGGGGGAGTCGCTGCTGACGGACTACCCGTACGTCTCGCTCGTGCGCGCCGACGGCATCGACGGCACCGTGACGATCGACGATCTCGACCAATCGATGGGGGGCGCGGCGCTCGTGCTCGGTCTCGAGGACCTGCTCACCTCCGGGACCGGCGGCGCGTACGGCGTGAAGGACGGCGCCGAACCGCTCCCGCCGGCACCGTGAGCCGGGGGGCTCACGGAGCGGGATGGAACGAGCGGGCGCTCGTCTCCCGTCAGCGACGGGTCCTCGCACTCGTCGCGGCGCACGACGAGGCCGGGCGAATCGGCCCGTGCGTCTCGGCGCTTCGAGGGCTCGCCGATGAGGTCGTCGTCGTGGACGACGGATCGCGGGACACGACCGCATCCGAGGCAACGTCGGCCGGCGCGACCGTGATGCGGTCGCCCCGCCGCAGGGGCAAGGGCGGCGCCCTCGATGGCGCGCTGCGCCGGATCGGACCGGCGGACGTGTGGCTGCTGGCGGACGGCGACCTCGGCGCCACGGCGGGCAACCTGGCCCGGCTGCTCGAGGCGGTGATGTCGGGCGAGGCGGACCTCGCGATCGCTGTCCTGTCGCCGGCGCGCGCGGGAGGCTTCGGGTTCGTGAAGCGCTTCTCCGCCCACCTGATCCGGGGGCAGACCGGGTTCCGCGCGTCCGAGCCGCTGTCCGGGCAACGCGCGCTCACGTCGCACGCGATGGAGGCCGTGCGGCCGCTCGCTGGCGGGTTCGGGGTCGAGACCGCGATGACGATCGACGCCGTCCGCGCCGGGCTGCGGGTGGTCGAGATCCCGATCGGCGGTCTCGAGCACCGCCCGACGTACCGGACCCCGAGGGGGTTCCTCCACCGCGGTCGGCAGGGGTGGGACATCGCGAGGGCCGTCCTGCCTCGGATACTGCGATGACCCGCTCGGACGCGCCCCGATGAGGTGGGGGCGGCTCCTCGTGGAGAACCACCGCGGCGTGCCGGTCCCCCGCGTGCTCGGGATCGCGCTCGCGATCGACGCCGTCGTGTGGACCCTGGTCGTCGCCACGATCCAGGAGGTCGGCGCCGCCGGGTGGGGCGCGCTCGCGGGTCTGCTACTGGTGTTCGGGGCCGGGCTGATCGACGATCTCGCGCCCCCGGGACCGCGCGGCCTGCGCGACCACCTGCGTTCGGTCGCCTCGGGCAGCGCCACGACGGGGCTGATCAAGGTCGTCGTGATCGTCGGCTCGGCCGTGGTCGTGGTCGCCCTGCAGCCCGACCGGCCGACCCCGGTCGCCGTGCTCGGCGTCGTGCTGCTCTCGGCGTCCTCGAACGTGTGGAACGGCCTGGACATCGTCCCCGGGCGATCGCTCAAGGCCTTCGTCCCGCCGGCGCTCGCGTTCGCGATCTGGGGCGTGTCGTCGGACGCTCCCGCGGTGGTCGGACTGCTCGTAGGGGCCGTCGTCGTGCTCCCGTTCGACCTGCGCGAGAGCGCGATGCTGGGCGACGGCGGGTCGAACCTGCTGGGGTTCGCGGCTGGGATCGCGCTCTACGACGCCCTGCCCGACCCCTGGGTCGCGGTGACCGCCGGCGTCGCCGTCGTCCTGAACGTCGTGGCCGAGACCGTGTCCTTCAGCCGCGTGATCGAACGCACCCCACCGCTTCGGTGGTTCGATGGGCTCGGACGGCGCCCCTGATGGCGAGGTTTCCTGTCGGTCCGGGCACTTGGTGAGGGAAACGGGCCGGCGCGTCGCCCGCCTCTGCTACGATGCCATCCCGAGGTGCAGAAACAGCCGAAATTCGTCTTCGTGACCGGTGGTGTGGCCTCGGGTCTCGGCAAGGGGATCACCACCGCGTCGCTCGGCCGACTCTTCCGCTCCCGCGGGCTCCGGGTCGCGCTCCAGAAGCTCGACCCCTACGTGAACGTCGACCCGGGGACGATGAACCCGTTCGAGCACGGCGAGGTGTTCGTGCTCGACGACGGCGCCGAGACCGACCTCGACCTCGGCCACTACGAACGCTTCACGGATGAGAACCTCCATCGCGGATCGAACCTCACGACCGGCGCCGTCTACAGCGCCGTGATCGCCAAGGAGCGTCGGGGCGACTACCTGGGCAAGACCGTGCAGGTGATCCCGCACATCACCGACGAGATCAAGGACCGGATCCGCAACCATGCGGCGGCCGAGAACGCCGACCTCGTGATCGTCGAGGTCGGGGGGACGGTCGGCGACATCGAGTCGCTCCCGTTCCTGGAGGCGATCCGCCAGCTCCGCAACGAGGTGGGGCGCGATCGGTGCGCGTTCGTTCACGTTAGCTTGATGCCGTTCATCGGACCGTCCGGCGAGCTGAAGACCAAGCCGACGCAGCACTCGGTGAAGGAGCTGCGCTCGCTCGGTCTTCAGCCCGACGCGATCGTGTGCCGTTCGGACCGGCCGATCGGGCGACACCTCAAGGAGAAGATCAGCCTGCTGTGCGACGTGCCGATCAGCGGCGTGGTCTCGGCCCAGGACACCGACTCGATCTACCGCGTGCCGCTGATCCTGGCGAAGGAGGGTCTGGACGCGGAGCTCGCGCAGCACCTGCGGATCGACGCCGAGCCCGACATGTCCGAATGGCAGACCCTCGTCGGCCGGATCGACGCGGCCGTCGACCCGGTGCGCGTGGCGATCGTCGGCAAGTACGTGAACCTGCGGGACGCGTACCTGTCGGTGATCGAGGCGCTCAAGCACGGCGGGTTCCACCACGGCGTCGACGTCCAGATCGACTGGGTGTCCTCCGACGACGTCGACGAGGGCGACGTCGACGAGATGCTGCGCGACGTCCACGGGATCGTCGTGCCGGGCGGGTTCGGGTGGCGGGGGGTCGAGGGCAAGCTCGAGGTCGTCCGGTACGCGCGCGAGCGCGGCGTACCGTTCCTCGGGCTCTGCCTCGGGCTCCAGTGCGCGGTGATCGAGTTCGCGCGGAGCGTCTGCGGCCTGGAGGGCGCGAACTCCTCCGAGTTCGACCCGGCCACGCCGCACCCGGTGATCGACCTGCTCCCCGAGCAGAAGGACGTCACGGATCTCGGCGGCTCGATGCGCCTGGGGGCGCAGCCGTGCCACGTCGTGCCGGGGACCCGTGCCGAGCAGGTCTACGGCGAGCCCGTCGTGTACGAACGCCACCGCCACCGGTACGAGGTCAACCCCGCGTACCACGAGGCGCTCTCTGGCAGGGGCCTGGTGTTCTCGGGCCTGTCGCCGGACGGGCGCCTGGTCGAGATCATCGAGCTCCGGGATCACCCCTTCTTCATGGCGGGCCAGTTCCACCCCGAGCTGCGGTCGCGACCGACGCGTCCGCACCCGCTCTTTCGCGAGTTCGTCGGTGCCTCGAAAACGTTCGCCGCGGCGGGATCCGAGCGGACGGTCGCCCTGCCCGGCTAGGCTCCACCTGCTCGGTTGGGAGCGAGGGTCGGCGTGGAGCGTTCGGAGACCAGGTACGCGCGCAGCGGCGATCTGAGCATCGCCTATCAGGTGGTCGGCGAGGGACCGTTCGACCTCGTGTACGTGCCGGGGTGGGTCTCGAACGTCGAGCTGATGTGGGACGAGCCCGACTACGCCGCCTTCCTGGAGCGACTCGCGTCGTTCTCGCGGCTGATCATCTTCGACAAGCGCGGGACGGGCCTGTCGGATCCTGTGCCGCTCGACCAGTTGCCGACACTCGAGCAGCGGATGGACGACGTGCGCGCGGTGATGGATGCGGTGGGATCTGATCGCGCGGCGCTCCTGGGTCACTCCGAGGGCGGCAACATGTGCGTCCTGTTCTCGGCGACGTACCCGGATCGAACGACCGCGCTGGTCCTGGTCGGCTGCTACGCGAAGCGCATCCGTTCGGACGACTATCCGTGGGCTCCCGCGCCAAAGGATCGCGAGCGCGAGATCGAGGGGACCGAGACCAGGTGGGGATCGCCCGACATGCTCCGGGCGCTCGCGCCGAGCAAGGCGAACGACGAGGCCTTCGAGCGCTGGGTCGGCCGGTACCTCCGCCAGTCCGCCAGCCCCAAGGCGGCCGCGGCCCTGCTTCGCATGAACACGCAGATCGACGTCCGGGATGTCCTGCCCGCGATCCGGGTTCCGACGATCCTGATCTACCGGACGAACGACGCCGACGTGCACGTCGACGAGGGCCGGTACATCGCGGAGCGGATCCCCGGCGCCCGCTTCGTCGAGCTGCCGGGCGCCGATCACACGATGTGGACGGGGGACGCCACGGCGATCCTGGACGAGATCGAGGAGTTCCTGACCGGCGTTCGGCGCGGACCCGAGCCCGATCGCGTGCTCGCGACGGTGCTGTTCACCGACGTCGTCGGCTCCACCGAACTCGCGACTCGCCTGGGCGACCGCGCCTGGCGGGACCTGCTCGGCCGGCACCACGCGGCGGTCCGACGCGAGCTCGAGCGCTGGCGGGGCCGGGAGGTGGACACCGCCGGAGATGGCTTCCTTGCCACCTTCGACGGTCCCGCCAGGGCGATCCGATGCGCGGTCGCGGCGGTCGACGCGGTACGGGGACTCGGGATGGAGATCCGGGCCGGCGTCCACACGGGTGAGGTCGAGGTCTCGAACGGTGACCTTCGGGGCATCGCGGTCCACATCGGCTCGCGCGTCTCGGGCATCGCCGGCCCGGGCGAGGTCCTGGTCTCGCGCACGGTCGCCGACCTCGTGGCCGGTTCCGGCATCGTGCTGGTCGAACGCGGGGAGCACGAGCTGAAGGGCGTTCCCGGTACCTGGGTCGTGTACGAGGTGGAGTCGGCCTGACGCGGTCTCGGCCTCGCCGCCCGGTCGGGTACGCTTCCCGCGTCCCGCACGTGGGGAGGGCCAGACCGTGATCGTCGGGGTCCCCAAAGAGGTCAAGGACAACGAGTACCGGGTCTCGATGACGCCCGAGGGGGCTCGCGAGCTCACCGCCGCCGGGCACCAGGTCCTCGTCCAGGACGGCGCGGGAGCCGGCTCGAGCATCCCGCAGCAGCGATACGAGCGCGCCGGTGCCGAGATCGTTGCGACGGCGGCCGAGATATGGTCGAGCTCCGACATGATCATGAAGGTGAAAGAGCCGGTCGCGTCGGAGTTCGAGCACCTGCGCGAGGGCCAGATCCTGTTCACCTACCTCCACCTGGCGGCCGGCCGGGAGCTCACCCACGCGCTGGCCGAGCGCAAGGTCTCGGCGGTGGCGTACGAGACCGTGCAGCTTCCCGACGGCCGCCTGCCCCTGCTGGCGCCGATGAGCGAGATCGCGGGCCGGATGGCTCCCCACGTCGCGGCGCGCCTCCTTGAGAAGGAGTACGGCGGCCGCGGGATCCTGATGGGTGGCGTCTCCGGCGTTCGGCCGGCCAAGATCTTCGTTCTGGGCGCCGGCATGGCGGGGTCGAACGCCGCGTGGATCGCCGCCGGCATGGAGGCCGAGGTGATCGTGGTCGACACGAACCTCGACCGTCTTCGGTTCATCGACCAGATCCACAAGGGGCGGATCATCACGCTGATGTCGGACCGACTCACGCTCGAGCAGCGCGTGCGTGAGGCCGACGTCGTCATCGGGTCGGTGCTCGTGCCGGGCGCCCGGGCCCCGAAGCTCGTCACCGAGGACATGATCCGTTCGATGCGCACCGGCGCGGTCGCGATCGACATCGCGATCGACCAGGGCGGTTGTATGGAGACGTCGCGGATGACCACGCACTCGGATCCGACGTACGTCGTGGACGGCGTCGTGCACTACTGCGTCGGGAACATGCCGGGCGCCGTGCCGAACACCTCGACGTACGCGCTCACCAACGTGACGCTGCCGTACGCGCTCCAGATCGCCACCCGGGGTCTGGAGGACGCGGTGCGCGCCGACGCCGCCCTCGGGCTCGGCGTCAACGTGATAGCGGGCGAGGTCACCAACCCGGGGGTCGCCGAGGCCCACACGATGAGGTTCACGCCGCTGTCCGCGATCGTCGACGGGCTGAGCTGAGCGTCCACGACGGGCCCATGCAGGCTCGAGACGCGCTCGCCAAGCAGATCCAGCGCTTCCTCGATCACCTGACGATCGAACGCGGTCTGTCGGGCCACACGGTGGCCGCGTACCGTCGCGACCTCGGGCGCTACGCCACCTTCCTGCGCGCCCGAGGGATCACGGACGCCCGCCGTGTCGACGAGCGGGCGGTGGCCGCGCACGTCGCGGCCGTCTCCGCCTCGACGTACGGCGACGGGAGGCGCTACCGGGCGACGTCGGTGGTGCGGGCGCTGTCCTCGATCCGGGCGTTCCACCGCTTCCTGCTGCGGGACGGGAAGATCTCGAGCGACCCCACGGCGGCGGTGATCCGTCCGAAGCTCCCGCGTTCGCTTCCCAAGCCGCTGTCCGTGGACGACGTGGCCCGCGTGCTCGCGCACCCCGATCGCTCGGCGAAGGGGCTCCGGGACCGCGCGGTCCTCGAGACGCTGTACGGGGCCGGCCTGCGGATCTCCGAGCTCGTCGGCCTCGACGTGGACGACCTCGACCTGCAGGAGGGGAGCGTCCGGGTACTCGGCAAGGGCGGCAAGGAGCGGGACGTGCCGATCGGCCGGTACGCGCGCGATGCGATCTCGGCGTACCTGACGAGGGTCCGGCCGCAGATCGTGACCGCTCGTTCGCGTTCGGCGCTGTTCCTGAACCTGCGCGGGGGGCGCCTGACCCGCCAGGGATGCACGGGGATCGTCCAGCAGCACGCCGCCGGCGCCGGCATCCGAAAGAAGGTGAGCCCCCACACGTTCCGGCATTCGTTCGCGACCCACCTGCTCGAGGGGGGCGCCGACGTGCGGGTCGTCCAGGAGCTGCTCGGTCACGCGAGCGTCGCCACCACCCAGGTCTATACGCTGGTGACCAGGGAGCACCTGCGGGAGGTCTACTTCACGTCCCACCCGCGGGCGCGCGCCACGAGGAGGGACTCCGCGTGATCGAACCGGCCAAGCTCGCCGAGCTGCATCTGGCGCTCGAAGAGCAGCGCGAGAACCTCCGCAAGGAGATCGCGGAGCAGGGCGGCGACCCGGACTCGGACGACGCGGCGATCGACGTCGAACGGGGATTCGCCGACAGCGCCCACTCGACCGCGGAGCGCGCCAGGTTGCTCTCGGTGATGAAGGCGCTCCGCGCCAACCAGCGGTGGGTGAATCGCGCGCTGAAGAAGATGGAGCTCGGGACCTACGGCGACTGCGAGCGGTGCGGCAACCCGATCTCGATCGAGCGCCTCGAGGCGCTCCCGTGGGCGATCCTGTGCATCGACTGCGCGCACCTCGGCGAGGGCCGCTGAGGTGACGGCGGATCCGCGATCTGCGCCGAAGGTCCCGCGCGTCCTGATCCTCGTCTGCGACTCGTTCGGGGTTGGCGGCGCGCCGGACGCGGACGCGTACGGCGACGGGGGGTCGGACACGCTCGGGAACACGGCGAGCGCCGTCGGGGGGATCCACGCGCCGAACCTCGGCGCGCTCGGCCTCGGCCTGCTCACGCGGATCGAGGGGGTCGAGCCGCGGGCCGAGGTGGGCTCGGCGCACGGGCGGCTCAGCGAGCGGTCGGCGGGCAAGGACACCACGACCGGGCATTGGGAGATGACCGGGATCGTCCTGACCGAACCCTTTCCGCTGTACCCGAACGGCTTCCCGCCAGAGATCATCGGGGCGTTCCAGGAGCAGATCGGTCGCGAGATCCTTGGCAACGTCCCCGCGTCGGGCACGGAGATCATCGCGCGGCTCGGCGAGGAGCATCTGCGTACCGGCAAGCCGATCGTGTACACGAGCGGCGACTCGGTGTTCCAGATCGCCGCGCACACGGACGTGGTGCCTCTCCCGACGCTCTACGAGTGGTGCCGCGTCGCCAGACGTCTGCTGACCGGCAGGCACAACGTGGGTCGCGTGATCGCGCGCCCGTTCACGGGGGAGCCCGGTGCGTTCGTCCGCCGGCCGGAGCGGCGCGACTTCTCGGTCCCGCCGCCCGGTCCGACGCTGCTCGACCGGTGCGTCGACGACGGCGTCGCGGTGTACGGGGTCGGGAAGATCCAGGACATCTTCGCGCAGCAGGGACTGACCGAGGCTCGGTACTCGGATTCGAACGACCATGGGGTCGACCTCACGATCGACTTCCTGCGCCGTCCCGGCCCGGCACTCGTGTTCGGCAACCTCGTCGATTTCGACAGCAAGTACGGGCATCGCAACGACCCCGAGGGCTACGCGCACGCGATCGAGGCCCTCGACGTAAGGATCCCCGAGCTCGTCGGCGCGCTCGGTGGCGGCGTGTTGTTGCTGACCGGCGACCACGGGTGCGATCCCACGACACCGTCGACCGACCACTCGCGCGAACGCACCCCGCTGCTCGCCGCCGGGCTCGAGGGCGGGCCGTACGACGTGGGCGACCGCGACACGTACGCGGATCTCGGCGCAACGGTCGCGGAGCTCCTCGGCGTGCCGTGGGGCCTGCGGGGCTCGAGCTTCGCCGGGGAGATCGGGCGGTGAACGACCCTCGGGACGTGGTCGCCGCCAAGCGCGACGGCCGAACGCTCGAGCCCGACGAGCTCCGGTCGTTCGTCCTGGCCTACGCGCGCGGCGAGCTCCCGGACTACCTGGCCGCCGCCTTCCTGATGGCGGCGTTCATCAACGGCCTCGACGCCTCGGAGACGCTCGCCCTCACGCGAGCGATGGTCGACTCGGGCGACACGCTTCCGCTGGGCGGCATCTCGCGACCGAAGGTCGACAAGCACTCGACCGGCGGCGTGGCCGACGGCGTGACGCTCGTGTTCGCGCCGATCGCGGCGTCGCTCGGGCTCGCGGTGGCCAAGCTCTCCGGGCGCGGGCTCGGCCACACGGGCGGGACCCTCGACAAGCTCGAGTCGATCCCGGGCCTGCGCACCGACATGGACCCCGACGCCTTCGAACGACAGGTCGAGGAGGTCGGTTCGGCGGTCGCGGCGCAGACGGCCGACCTCGTGCCGGCCGACGGCGCGCTCTACGCGCTCCGTGACGCGACCGCGACGGTCCCCTCGGTGCCGCTGATCGCGGCGAGCGTGATGTCGAAGAAGCTCGCGATCGGCACCGACCTCGTGCTCCTGGACGTGAAGGCCGGGAGTGGGGCGTTCATGAAGACGCCCGACGACGCGGCCGAGCTCGCCGAGGCGTGCACATCGCTCGCGAAGGACTGGGGCCGTCCGACGCGGGCCGCGGTGACCGACATGTCGCAGCCGCTCGGCGAGGCGATCGGGAACGCGCTCGATGTGGTCGAGGCCGTCCGGTTGCTCCGCGGCGAGCTGCACGGACGCCTGCGTGACGTGGCGGTGATGTTCGCCGGCGAGGCGGTGTCCCGGCTCTCGGACGTCCCGATGGGGGAGGGGCGGGCACGGGCGGCCGCGGCGCTCGACTCGGGGGAGGCGCTCGAGGCGTTCCGCGCGATGGTCCGGGCCCAGGGGGGCGACCCGCGCGTCGCGGACGATCCCGAGGGTGTCCTCCCGGCCGCGCCCGTGGTTCGTCCCTTCGCGGCCGAGCGGGCCGGCACCCTGGCTGCCGTCGACGCCGAGGCTCTCGGGCGAGCGAGCGGCGAGCTCGGTGCGGGGAGGAAGAGGAAGGGGGACCCGATCGACCCGGCGGTCGGCATCGTGTTCCTGCCGAAGGTGGGCGATCGCCTCGAGCCCGGTCAGGAGCTCGGGCAGGTGCACGCCCGGAGCGACGCCGACGCCCAGACGTGCATCCGATCGGTCCTGGCCGCGATCACCTTCTCGGACGAACCTGTCGAGCCGCCGCCGCTCGTCTACGGGTGGTACGGCTGATGGACGACCTGAAGTTCGCGGTCTACCTCGGCATCTCGCTGGTGCCGGCGCTCGTCCTGCACGAGTACGCGCACGCCTTCGTCGCGGTGCGGCTCGGCGACCCCACCGCGAAGCGCTGGGGGCGGCTCACTCTGAATCCCAGGCCCCTGATCGACCCGTTCGGCTCGCTGATCCTGCCGGCGCTCGCGCTGATCCTTGTCGCCGCCCGGGGGGTGCTCCTGTTGCCCGTGTTCGCCTACGCGAAGCCGATGCCGGTGGACCCGACGTTGTTCAAGAACCCTCGGCGCGACATGAACCTGGTGGTCCTGGCGGGCCTGCTCGCCAACATCGCGCTCGCGTTCCTCGGTGGCCTGCCGATCAGGGCCGGGGTGACCGGGGAGCTCGGGACGTTCGCGTTCGCGTGGCTGATCGTGAACGCGTTCATGTTCGGGTTCCAGCTGATGCCGGTCCCCGGGCTCGACGGCGCGAAGCTCCTCGCCCCGTTCCTGCCCCCTCGGCCTCGCGAGGTGTACGTGAACGCCGAGCAGTACCTGGTCCTGTTCATCCTGGTGATCTTCTTCCTCCTGTCCGGTCCGTTGCTCTCCATCGTCGACACGTTCGCGAACGTGGCCTGCAACCTGGCGGCCGGCATCGACTGCCTCCGCTGACGCTCCCAGGAGGCGGCCGTCCCGAGCGCTATCATCGCCGGATCGTGGGCGACGCGGCGACGGGCACGGGCGGGAAGACCAGGATCTTCTCGGGGATCCAGCCGACGGGCAGCAAGCACCTGGGCAACCTCATCGGCGGGGTGCGTCAGTACGTCGAAGGCCAGGAGGTCGGGGACAGCATCTACTGCCTGGTCGATCTGCACGCGATCACGGTGAAGCACGACCCTGCGGCGCTGCGTCGGCAGGTCCACGACACCGTGTCGATCCTGATCGCGGCCGGGCTCGATCCGGATCGATGCATCCTCTTCCGGCAGAGCGACGTCGCCGAGCACACCTATCTCTGCTGGCTGCTGGCCAGCGTCACCGCCTACGGCGAGCTGGGCCGGATGACCCAGTTCAAGGACAAGTCCGTGGAACAGAAGGAGTTCGTCTCCGCGGGGCTCTTCCTCTATCCGGTGCTGCAGGCGGCCGACATCCTCGCGTACCAGACCGACGAGGTGCCGGTCGGCGAGGATCAGAAGCAGCACATCGAACTTGCCCGAGATGTCGCGGAACGCTTCAACTCGCGCTACGGGCAGATGTTCACCGTCCCGAGACACCGGATCCCCGAGGTGGGGGCGCGCATCCTCGACCTCCAGGACCCGGACAAGAAGATGTCGACGACCGGCGGCTCCGAGCAGGGAACGGTGTACATCCTCGACGCGCCCGACGCGATCGCACGGAAATTCAAGTCCGCGGTCACCGACTCCGGCAGGGAGATCCGGCGGGCCCCCGACAAGCGAGGGATCTCGAACCTGGTCGAGATCATGGCCGTCGCGCGCGGCGTGACGCCCGGAGACATCGAACGGGAGTACGCGGGCGACCCCGGCTACGCCCGGTTCAAGGACGACGTCGGTGCGGCGGTCGACGAGTACCTGCGGCCGATCCGGACGGCCTACGACGCGATCCGCTCCGACGAGTCGCGACTCGAGTCGATCCTGCGCGAGGGTGCCGCCAAGGCCCGCGCGATCGCGGCCAAGACGGTCGAGACCGCGGCCGATCGGATGGGCCTCGGGGCGGGCTCGGGGGCGGGATGACGTCGACTGCCGGTCCGGGGTCCGCCGAGAGGCCGGACGGCGGCGCGTTCGCGGTCGACCTCCCGGTCTTCACGGGATCGTTCAGGGTCCTCGCCGATCTGATCCTCGAGCAGAAGATCGACGTGTGCGACGTCTCGGTCGCGACGGTCACCGACGGGTTCCTCGCGCACTCGAAGGCGGCGGAGAGGTGGTCGCTGGAGGAGGCGACGTGGTTCCTCGCGGTCTGCGCGATCATGCTCGAGCTGAAGGTCGGCCGCCTGATGCCGCGGCACGAGGTCGTCGACGAGGAGGATCTGCTCG
>CBRGMI010000016.1:0-18395 GCA_967797495.1 uncultured bacterium | reverse complement strand
GGATCGCCTCGAGGTGCGTCTTGTGCATCTTCCAGTTGGCCGCGATGATCGGCCGTCGGGCGCTCACCGGGCCGTCTCCTGGGCGCTCACAGGCCCGTCTCCCGGGCGCTCACGGGGCGACCTCCAGGACGGCGATGCCCGGCAGCTCGCGGCCCTCGATGAACTCGAGCGAGGCGCCCCCGCCGGTCGAGAGGTGGTCGAACCCGTCCTCCAGCCCATACTTGTTCACGGCCGCGAGGCTGTCGCCGCCACCGACGACCGAGTACGCGCTCGCGCCGGCGATCGCCGTGGCGACCCCGCGGGTCCCGCCGCTGAACGGCTCGAGCTCGAAGACCCCCATCGGACCGTTCCAGACGATCGTCTTGGCGTCGGCGATCGTCCTCGCGAACTCCTCCACCGTCCGCGGCCCGATGTCGAGGCCGAGCTCCCCAGCCGGCACCTGCGCGCTCGGCACCGTGTGGCGAGGGGCGTCCACGCGCCTGGAGGCGGCGGCGACCACGTCCTCGGGCAGCTGCACCACGACGCCGCGCTCGTCCGCCCGGGCTCGGGCGGCTCGCACGTCGTCGAACCTCTCGAGCTCGACGAGGCTGTCCCCCACCGAGCCGCCGTCCGCGGCGAGGAACGTGAACGCCATCGCCCCGCCGATCAGGAGCGCGTCGACGCGTTCGACCAGGGCGCCGATCGTGCCGAGCTTGTCCGAGACCTTGGCGCCGCCGAGCACGGCAACGTAGGGACGCGCCGGATCGGCGACGAGCCGTGACAGCGCCTCGACCTCGCGCTGGAGCAGGCGTCCCGCGGCGGTGTCCCCGCCCTGTTCCCCGACGAGGGCCGGGAGGGCGACGACGGATGCATGGGCGCGGTGCACCGCGCCGAACGCGTCGTCGACGTACAGGTCGGCAAGCTCGGCCAGCTGCCGCGCGAACGCCGGGTCGTTGCCCTCCTCCCCGGGGTCGAACCGCAGGTTCTCGAGCAGGACGAGCCGGCCGGGTTCGAACGCGAGGGCCTGGCACGACCGCTCGACCTCGGGGCTGAGGACGCCGTCCGTCGGCACGTACTCGATCACCCGGTCCAAGAAGCGCCGGAGCAGCTCGGCGACCGGGCGGAGCCGGAGCGCCTCGTCCACGCGGCCCCCCGGCCGGCCGAGGTGGGAGGCCGCGACGATCGAGGCGCCGCGGTCGAGCAGCTCGGTCAGCGTCGGCAGGCCGGCTCGGATCCGAGCGTCGTCGGTGACCACCCCGTCCTCGAGCGGGACGTTGAGGTCGAGCCGGACGAAGACGCGCCGGCCCGCCAGGTCACCATCGAGGTCGTCGAGCGTTCGCAGGCGCACCGGCGCCTACAACGAGCGTGCGATGAGATCGACGAGGTCCACGAGGCGGTTCGAGTACCCCCATTCGTTGTCGTACCACCCGATGACCTTGGCCACCCTCCCCATCGTCATCGTCGAGGCGGCGTCGAACGTGCACGACGCCGGGCTCCCCACGATGTCGGAGGACACGATCGGATCCTCCGTGTAGACGAGGCGGCCGCCCGAGAGCGGGCCGTCATCGGCCGCGGACCGGTACGCGTCGTTGATCTCGTCGACGCTCGCCTCGCGCCTCAGCGTGGCGACCAGGTCGGTGACCGAACCGTCCGGGACCGGGACCCGCATCGCGATCCCGTCCAGCTTCCCCTGCAGGTGCGGCAGGACGAGGCCTGTGGCCTTTGCGGCCCCCGTCGACGTGGGGATGATGTTGATCGCCGCGGCTCGAGCCCGGCGCAGGTCCTTGTGCGGAAGGTCGAGGATCGCCTGGTCGTTCGTGTACGCATGGATCGTGGTCATGAACGCCATCTCGAGGCCGAACGCGTCGTCCAGCACCTTGGCCATCGGCGCCACGCAGTTGGTGGTGCAGGACGCGTTCGAGATCACGTTGTGCTGGGACGGGTCGTACGCGGCATCGTTCACGCCGAGAACGACGGTGAGGTCCTCGCCCTTGGCCGGGGCGCTGATCACGACCTTCTCCGCGCCCGCCTCGATGTGCTTGTTCGCTCTCTCGCGATCGGTGAACAGCCCGGTCGACTCGATCACGATCTGGGCGCCGAGCTCCTTCCACGGCAGCTCGGCCGGATCGCGGACCGCCAGCACCCGCAGCTCGTCGCCGTCGACCGTGACGCCGCCGTCGAACGTCCCGACCTCGCCGTCGAACCGCCCGAGCACGGAGTCGTACTTCAGCAGATGCGCGAGCGTCGGGGCGTCGGTGATGTCGTTGACCGCGACGAAGTCCCAGTCCACGCCGAGCTTCCTCGCGGCACGGAAGAAGTTCCTCCCGATCCTGCCGAACCCGTTGATGCCGATCTTCACGCTCATGGCTCCTCCAGGGTAGGAGTCCATCCTAGCCAATCGCCTGTGTGGCCAGCCGGGAGAGCGTTCGGGTCGGGAGGCGTCGTCAGCGCTCGAGGTCGCGGTGGTCGACCGACGCCGGCAGGCCCTTGTCGCGGAAGAAGCTCTCGAGGTCCTCGACGACGACCACCGAACGGTGTCGCCCGCCGGTGCAGCCGATCGCGACGGTGAGGTAGGACTTCCCCTCGGCCACGAAGCCCGGGACCATGAACCCGAGGAGCGCGCGGAGCCGGCGGAGGAACTCCCGGTACGTGGGTTGGCCCCGCACGAACGTCCGGACGCGGTCGTCGGTGCCGGGGAGCGGCCGGAGCTCCTCGACCCAGTGGGGGTTGGGAAGGAACCGGCAGTCGATCACGAGGTCGGCGTCGCGCGGGGCGCCGTACTTGTAGCCGAACGACACCAGGCTGACCTGGAGGCTCTCCTCGGGCGGCGCGTCGGAGAACGCGTCGCGGATACGGTCGCGGAGCTCGTGCGGCGTGAGTCCCGACGTGTCGATGATCAGGTCCGCGTCGCCGCGGAGGGTCTCCATCATCATCCGTTCCTTGCGGATGCCCTCGACCACCCGGTCGGCCGGGGCGAGCGGGTGGCGTCGGCGCGTGGACTCGTAGCGGTTGACCAGATCGCCGTCAGACGCCTCGAGGAACAGGATCCGCGAGGGGATGCTCAGCTCCGCGAGCTCCTGGAGCGCCTTCGAGAGCTCGCCGAAGAACACCCCGCCGCGGACGTCGAGCACGATCGCCACCCGGCCCGGTCCGCCGGGGCGCGACCCGAGCTCGGCCATCTTGGGCAACAGCGCCGGCGGCAGGTTGTCCACCACGAAGTACCCGAGGTCCTCGAGGCACCGCGCCGCCTCCGAGCGGCCGGCGCCGGAGAGGCCGGTGATGATCGTGAACCCCTGGTTCGCGGGGCCGGGGACGGCCGCCCGCTTCGCCGCTCGCTTCCGGCGGTCGGAGAGCTTGCTCGGTTCCTCGGCCGAGCCCGTGCTCGGCGCGTCGCTCGGTTTCTGGGCGCCGCCGGTGCGCTCCGGCTGGGCGGTCACGCGCTGCGCCTCCCCCCGGCCGGCTCGCGGCCCGTGAGTCGATCGTGGATCGCTCTGGCGAGGTCCGGGCCGACCCCCGGCGTCGAGGCGATCTCGTCCTCGCTCGCCCTCGAGATGCGGGCCACGGAGCCGAACCGCTTCAGCAGCGCCTTCTTCCGGGACGGACCCACCCCGGCCACGTCGTCGAGCGGCGAGGCCAGCGCGCGCTTCCCCCGCTTCTCGCGGTGGTAGGTCACGGCGAACCGGTGAGCCTCGTCCCGCAGGTGCTGCAGCACGAACAGGGCCTCGGAGCCACGCGGGATCACGAGCGGGTCGGGCCGGTCGGGGAAGTAGACCTCCTCGAGTCGCTTCGCGAGGCCGATCGCCGGGATGTGGACGTCGGCGTCCGCGAGCGCCTTGGTCGCGCTCGAGAGCTGCCCGCGACCGCCGTCGACCACGATCAGCGCCGGCGGGTAGGCGAATCGGCGGCGTTCGCCGGGCTCCCGGTCCTTGGCGAGGCGCGCCAGCCTGCGGCGGAGCATCTCCTCCATGCTTGCGAAATCGTCCTGTCCGGGCACCCCCTTGATCTCGAAGCGCCGGTAATCGCTCCGCTTGGGCAGTCCGTCCTCGAACACGACCATCGAGCCCACCGTGTCGGTCGGGCCGAGGTTCGAGATGTCGTAGCACTCGATCCGCAGCGGCGGCTGCTCGAGCTCGAGCCGGCGGCCCAGCTCCGCGAGGGCGCGGGATCGGGCGCCGAAGTCCGAGGCCCGCCGAAGCTTGTGGCGCCGGAACTGATCGGTCGCGTTCTGCGTCACGGTCTCCATCAGCTTGCGCTTGGTCCCGCGCTCGGGGACGGCGAACCTCACCGGACCCTCCCGCCGGGACGAGAGCCACTCGCCGAGCACGTCGGCGTCGGCCGGGAGCTCGGGGACCAGGATCCGCGGGGGCACGTCCTGTCGCTGCATGTAGAGCTCGCGAAGGAACGAACCCACGAGCCCGGGCCGGTCCAGATCCTCGACCCGGTCGACGACCCAGCCCTTGCGGCCCATCACGCGACCCCGGCGGACGAAGAACACCTGGAACCCCGCCTCCAGGTCGTCCTCGGCGAGGCCGACGACGTCGATGTCCTGGGGCAGCGACAGCACCATCTCCTGGCTCTCGAGCGCGCGGCGCGCCGCCGTCAGCTGATCGCGATGCTTCGCCGCGAGCTCGTACTCTCGGCGATGCGCCGCCTCCTCCATCTCGCGCTCGAGCCGCTCCATGATCGGGCGCTCGTGACCCGACAGGAACTCGCCGAGCGCCTCGACGTCGGCCCGGTACGACTCCTCGGTGACCCCCGTCTGCTCCGGGACGCACGGCCCGGAGCACCGGCCGATGTCGTAGTACAGGCACGGCCGGCGGGCCCGGGCGCGCTGGTCGAAGAAGGAGTTCGAGCACGTCCGGACGGGGAAGACGCGCGTGAGGGCGTCGAGGGTCTCGCGGATCGCGTAGGCGTGCCCGAACGGCCCGAAGTACCGGACGTTCTTGCGCTTGGCGCCCCGCAGGACCTGGGCGCGCGGCCAGCGCTCTCCCACCGTCAGCGCGAGGTACGGATAGGACTTGTCATCTCGGTAGCGGACGTTGAAACGAGGCCGGTGCTCCTGGATCAGGTTGTATTCGAGCAGGAGCGCGTCGACCTCGGTGGAGGCCATGATCCATTCGACCGAGACTGCGGCGGCCACCATCGCCTCGGTTCGGGGATGGAGGTCCCGTCCCCAGTAGTTGGCCAGCCGCTTGCGCAGGGACCTGGCCTTGCCGACGTAGACGACCCGTCCGTCGTCGTCTCGGAACAGGTAGGCGCCCGGGCTGTCGGGGATCGACGAGGGGTCGGGTCGCTGGAAGCTCACTCAACCCATCGTAGCGCGGCAACCTGCGGAGACCCGGTTGGTCGGCCTCCTGGACGCCCGACGGTTGCTTAGGAGACGTTCACCGTTCCGTTCATGGTCGGATGGACGTCACAGTGGAAGTAGTACTCCCCCGCCTCGAGCGGGTCCACCGCGTAGTCGATCTCGCCCGGGCCGGTCAGCAGCTCGCCGCGGAACAGGGGGTTCGCGAGGTCGTCGGCGCTCGGGAAGATCGCGATGTTGTGCTGGGTCGCGTTGTCCTCGTTGACGAAGTGGATCGTGCTCGGTTGGTTCGCCGGCAGGTCGATCGTGGAGGTGTCGAACGCGATCCCGGAGGCCGTCACGGTCGCGGTCGCGCCGCCGCCTCCGCCCTGACCACCACCTCCGCCACCGCCGCCGCCCCCGCCCTGGCCACCGCCACCCTGGCCGCCGCCTGCGCCGCCGCCGCCCTCGGCGACCTCGACCGAGCCGATCATCGTCGTCGGATGGACCACGCAGTTGAACGCGTGTGTGCCCGCGTCGAGGGCCGGGACATCGAAGGTCACCTGGTTCGGTCCGGTGACCAGGTCTCCCTTGAACACCGTGTCCCCGGTCGGCTCCTCGCCGCTGAAGATCTCGACGTTGTGCTGGGTGCCCTCGTCGCGGTTGTCGAACTCGATCGAGAACGGCTCCCCGGCGGTGGCCTGGATGCAGTCGCCCTCGGTGAACGCGATGCCCTGCGCCACCACCGCGACCGTCCCGTTCTGCACGGGGGTGCATTGGGCGGTCGGGGCCGCCGGCGTGCTGATCGGGCCCGTCGGCGTAGGGCTGGGCTCGGCGAACGGCACGTCCTCGAAGGCGCCGTACCCGCCGACGAGCAGGTCCGACTCAGTGGTGGCGTACCAGGCGAGGTAGGTCACCGAGCCATCGGCGGTCACAGCGAGCGACGGCGCCACCCCGTCCACGGTCGAGGTCCCGGTGTCGATCGGCTCGGTCGATCCGGGCTCACCGGTGGCGAATACGACGCCGTCGGAGGCATCCACCCACGCGGTGTGGATGGTGCCATCGGGGCCGATCGCGAGCGACGTCGCCGCTCCCGCCTCCGTGGCCGATCCTTCGGCGACCTTCCCGACGGTCCCAAACCCGCCGTTCCCTGGGTCCTTGAACGTGCCCATCGCGACCTCATCCCGCTCGTAGAAGGAGAGCGCGAACCCGTCCTCGGTCGCTACGCCCGAGAGACCCTCTCCGACCGTGACCGCGGTGCTCTCGGCGTCGTCGATCTCGAAGCTCACCCATCCGTTCTCGCTGTCGTGGGTCGCGACCTGCACACCAGCGCCACCGTTCGAGTACGCAACCACGGGCCCGTGCGCTCCGTCGATCACCGCGGTCCGGCACGTGTCGCAGCCGGCGGCCTCGGCAATCGAGTCGGTCGACCACGCGCCGCCGTCGGACGTCGCGAGCTGCACGGTGCCGCGGGACGTCGCGGACGTGTAGAACGCGATCCACGGCTCGCCGCCGACGAGGGCGATCGACGGCCCGAAGCCGGGCGTCTTCGTCACCGGCCTGACGACCGCCTGTGTCGTGGTGGCGGGGTCGAGGGAGCCCGTCGCGTAGTACAGGCCCGCGTCCGAACCCCAGACCGCGTGGTACGTGTCGCCGTCGGCGACCATCGCGAGCCCGGTGACGTTTTCGGGGGTCAGGTCCGCGACCGAAGGCGCGAACGCCGGGTCGAACGCGATCGGCACGTTGGGGATCTCCTGCGCGATGGCGATGGCTCCGCGCGTCCAATACCCCTGCTCGCTCACCGTCGCGAGGAGCACCCCGGGGATCGAGGGGGAACCCACCGGCCGGGTGACCGGCACCTCGCCCGGCTCCAGCTTGTCCTCGAACCCGAAGTACGCGACGACTGGCAGGCCGTCGGCGTTCGTCACGATCGAGGGATAGCGGCCGGCGTCGTTCAGCGAGTCGGCGACCTCCGGGAGGAACCGGACCCCGGACCCGAGGTTCACGGTCGCGGTCGGAGGTTCGGCGCACGCCGCGGCGCCCAGGGCGAGCACGAAGGCCAGCGGCGGCAGCTTCCATCGGAGGGCCTGGGGCATGAGCGGGCGCAATCCTAGCAAGGTGACGAGGGCGGAGCGGAGCATCCGTCGACGACGTCAGGCCTCTCGCGACGCGCGAACCGGTTCGAGCGGGAGCGTGCCGAGCACCTCCGCGAGGAACCGCCCCGTGTGCGAGGTCGGGTGCGCCGCAACCGTCTCGGGGGTGCCGGTCACGACCACCTCGCCGCCCGCGTCTCCCCCCTCGGGACCGAGATCGACGATCCAATCGGCCGTCTTCACGACGTCCAGGTTGTGCTCGATCACGATCACCGTGTTGCCCTGGGCGACGAGCCGTTGCAGCACGGACAGGAGCTTGCGGATGTCCTCGAAGTGCAGACCCGTCGTCGGTTCGTCCAGGATGTACAGGGTGCTTCCGGTCGCGCGCTTCTGGAGCTCGGACGAGAGTTTGATCCGCTGTGCCTCGCCGCCCGAGAGCGTGGGCGCCGGCTGCCCGAGCTTCACGTAGCCCAGACCCACGTCCGACAGGGTCTGGAGGTGCCGCTTGATCACCGGGATGTTCTGGAAGAACTCGAGCGCCTCGTCCACGCTCATCTCGAGCACGTCGGCGATCGACCGGTGCTTGTACCGAACCTCGAGCGTTTCGCGGTTGTACCGGTGCCCCTTGCATACCTCGCACGTGACGTAGACGTCCGGCAGGAAGTGCATCTCGATCTTGATCTGGCCATCACCCGCGCAGTTCTCGCAGCGCCCGCCTCGCACGTTGAACGAGAACCGGCCGGGCTGGTAGCCGCGGACGCGCGCCTCCGGCACCTGGCTGAACAGCTTGCGGATGTGGTCGAACATCCCGGTGTAGGTCGCCGGGTTCGAGCGCGGGGTGCGTCCGATCGGCGACTGGTCGATGTCGATCACCTTGTCGATCTGCTCCCACCCCACGAGCCGCCGGTGCTTGCCCGGCAGGGCTCGGGAGCGGTACACCTTCTGCATCAGCGCTCGGAGCAGGACCTCCTGCACGAGCGTGGACTTGCCCGAGCCGCTCACCCCGGTCACGCAGACGAGGAGCCCGAGCGGGATCTCGAGGTCGATGTCCTTGAGGTTGTGCTCGCGCGCGCCGAGCACCCTCAGCCGTCGGTTCCCCGGCGCGCGCCGGACCTGCGGTGTGGGGATCACCCTGCGGCCCGAGAGGAACGCGCCCGTCAGGGACGCGTCGCATTCGAGCAGCCCCTTCAGGTCGCCCGTGTACACGATCTCGCCCCCGGCGTTGCCGGCGCCTGGCCCGATGTCGACCACGTGGTCCGAGGCGGCGATCGTGGCCTCGTCGTGCTCCACCACCACGAGCGTGTTCCCGAGGTCTCGCAACCGGACGAGCGTGTCGATCAGGCGTCGGTTGTCGCGCTGGTGCAGACCGATCGAGGGCTCGTCCAGGATGTAGAGCACGCCGACCAGTCCGCTGCCGATCTGCGTGGCCAGGCGGATCCGCTGCGCCTCGCCCCCGGCGAGCGTCGCCGACGCCCGCGAGAGCGTCAGGTAGTCGAGCCCCACGTCGACGAGGAACTCCAGGCGCTCGCGGATCTCCTTCATCAGTCGCTCGGCGATCATCTGTTCGCGCTCGCTGAGCCGGGCCTCGCGCGTGAAGGACAGCGTGTCCCGGATCGACAGGCTCGTGAGCTGGGAGATGTTGAGATCGCCGACCGTGACGGCCAGCGTCTCCGGGCGAAGCCGGGCGCCGCCGCACGACCGGCACGGGACCTCGCGCATGAACTCCTCGAGCCGCTCGCGCTGGCTCTCCGAGTCGGTCTCCACGTGCCGTCGCTCCACCACCGGCACCACGCCCTCGTACGTGGTCCAGTACGAGCGGGTCCGCCCGTAGCGGTTCTTGTACTTGACGTAGATCTCCTCGTCCGAGCCGTAGAGCACGACGTCACGGACCTTCTTCGGGAGCTTCTTCCAGGGGGTGCCGGTCGAGAAGCCGTGGGAGTCGGCGACGGCATCCAGGACCCGGTCCCAGTACTCGATCCGCCCGGTCGACCACGGCGCGAGCGCCCCATCGGCGATCGACAGGTCGGGGTCGGGCACGACGAGCGCCGCGTCGACCTCGAGGCGGATGCCGAGGCCGTCGCAGGTCTGACAGGCCCCGTACGGCGAGTTGAACGAGAAGTTCCGCGGTTGTAACTCGTCGAACGAGAGCCCGTCGAACGTGCACGCGAGCGCCTGGCTGTACGTCTGGACGTCCTCGCCGTCGTGGGTCTGCACGGCGATCGCGACGAGCCCCTCGGTGAGTTGCAGCGCGGACTCGACCGAGTCCGCGACCCGGCGCCGGATGTCCGGCTTGGCGACGAGCCGGTCGACGACGACCTCGATCGAGTGCTTGTAGTTGCGGGGCAGCCGGATCTGCTCGGCGAGCTCGCGGACCTCACCGTCGATCCTGGCGCGTACGAACCCCTGACCCGCGAGATCCTTCAGCAGCTTCTCGTACTCGCCCTTGCGCCCCCGGACGACCGGCGCGAGGACCTGGAACCTCGTCCCCTCGGGCAGCTGCATCACCTGGTCGACGATCTGCTCCGGCGTCTGCCGGCCGATCGGCCGGCCGCACTTGGGGCAGTGCGGGTGCCCGATCCGGGCGTAGAGGACCCGAAGGTAGTCGTAGATCTCCGTGATCGTCCCGACCGTGGACCGGGGGTTCCGGGAGGTCGACTTCTGATCGATCGAGATCGCCGGCGAGAGGCCCTCGATGAAATCGACGTCGGGCTTCTCCATCTGGCCGAGGAACTGCCGCGCATAGGAGGACAGCGACTCGACGTAGCGGCGCTGACCCTCCGCGTAGATCGTGTCGAACGCGAGTGAGCTCTTCCCCGACCCCGAGAGCCCGGTGAAGACGATCAGCGCGTTCCGCGGGAGCTCGAGCGTGATGTTCTTCAGGTTGTGCTCGCGAGCGCCGTGAATGACAAGCGTGTCGGTTCCCACGGAGGCATCGTACCGAAGGCGCCGACAAGGCTTCGGGCGGGCTCCCTGGCGAGGATATGGTGCGCGGGTGACCGAGCCCGCCCCCGCACCTCGCGACCTCCCCGGCTCCCCTCCGGTGCCCTTCGCGGAGGCCTTCCGGTTCTGGGTGTGGCTGGGATTCGTGAACTTCGGCGGCCCGACGGGGCAGATCGCGCTCATGCACACCGAGCTGGTCGAACGGCGCCGGTGGATCGACGAGGGCAGCTTCCTCCACGCGCTGAACTTCGCGATGCTGCTGCCCGGTCCCGAGGCCCACCAGCTGGCGATCTACGTGGGCTGGCTCCTGAACGGCACGCCCGGCGCCTTCGCCGCGGGGGTGTTCTTCCTGCTCCCGGCGTTCGCGCTGATGGTGGCGCTGTCGTGGGTCTACGCGGTCCACGGCGACGTCACGTGGATCGCGGGCGTCTTCGAGGGCCTCTCGTGGGCGGTGGTCGGGATCGTCGCGGCCGCCCTCCTGCGGATCGGCGGCCGGGCGCTCGGCCACGCGATCCTGGTGGTCCTTGCGGTCGGCGCCTTCCTCGCGCTGTTCGTCTTCGGCGTCCCGTTCCCGCTCGTGGTGCTGGGGGCAGGGGCGGTCGGCCTGATCGCCGGGACGAGGCTCCCGGGCTCGAAGCCGGGCGCCACGGACCTCCGGCAGGCCGAACGTGTGCCACCCTCATGGGGTCGGACGGCTCGGGTGCTCGCGATCGGGCTCGCCGTCTGGCTGACCCCTCTGGCCGCGGTCGCGCTAGCGGCGGGGTCGGGCAGCGTCCTCGCCGAGGAGGCCGTCTTCTTCACGATCGCGTCGCTGGTGACGTTCGGCGGGGCCTACGCGGTGCTCGCGTACGTGAACCAGGCGGCGGTGGTGCGGTTCGGCTGGCTCAGCGCGTCCGAGATGGCGGTCGGCCTCAGCCTGGCCGAGACCACGCCGGGCCCCCTGATCATGGTCGTGGTGTTCGTCGGCTTCCTCGCCGCCTATCGAGAGCCGGCGTCCCTGCCGCCGGTGGCGGCCGGCGTCGTGGGGGCCATGGTCGTCGCGTGGACCACGTTCGTGCCGAGCTTCCTCTGGATCCTCCTGGGCGCCCCCTCCGTCGAGCGCCTCCGACGCAACGAGCGGCTCGCCGGCGCGCTGACCGCCATCACCGCATCCGTCGTCGGGGTGATCGCGAACCTCGCCCTCGTGTTCGCGACCAGCGTGCTGTTCGACGAGGTCCACGTCCGGACGCCGTTCGGCCACGAGGTCGCCATCCCGGTCCTGGGTTCGGCCGACCCGCTGGCGCTCGCCGTCGCCGTCGGGTCGTTCATCGGGATCCGCCGATACCACGTCAACGTCGTGTGGGTGATCGCGGCCGCCGGCCTGGTCGGCCTCGTCGACGCGCTGCTCGCGTGACGGTCTCGGGCGGGGTTCAGGCAGCGCCGGTGGGGTAGGCTCGGGCCGTGACCGATCGCGAGGCGCTCGAGGCTCTGTCCGCGGCGGAGCTGCACGATCGCGCGACGAGGCTCGCGTGGCGACGGCTCGATGTCGGGTTCCTGTGGCACCTGCTCAGCACGATCCCGGAGGCGCGGGCCGCGGTCGGCGACGAGGACCGGAGCGAGATCGACATCCTGCGCCCGCTCGCGCTGCTCAACGACCTCGTGGACGCGGACCGGGGCGAGCTCGCCGAGGGTTTGCGGCCCCTGTACCTCGACTACCTCGTGGAGCACGAGGAGCCCGGGGACCTCGAGTCGGCCGACGACCCCGACCTCGTCGCGCCCGGCGGACCCGAGGAGGACCCCGACGACCGACCGTGACCTCGGGTCCTACCGATCCGAGTTCCCGGTGCTCGAACGCAAGGCCTACCTGATCAGCGCGTCCCTCGGGCCGGTCTCGGATCGCTCGCGGCGTTACCTGGATGGGTACCTCGACGCGTGGGCCGGCAAGGGCGCCCCCGACCACGTGTGGTTCGAGGACATCTTCCCCCGGATGCGCGCGCTGAAGACGTCGTTCGCGCGTCTCGCCGGGTGCGATGCAGACGAGCTGGCGATCACCACGAACATCTCGATCGCGATGTCGACGTTCGCCTCGGCGCTCGACTTCGGGGAACGCACCAAGGTCGTGATGTCCGAGCTCGACTTCCCAACCGATGGGCACGTCTGGCTCGCGCACGCCAGGCGCGGCGTCGAGATCGAGTGGCTCCGCTCCCCCGACGGTCTGACGATCCCGCTCGAGGAGTACGACCGCGCGATCGACGAACGCACCGCCGTCGTCATGGTGAACCGCGTGCTCTACCGCTCGAGCGCGATCGTCGACGCGAAGGAGGTCTGCCGGATCGCGCGCGAACGCGGAGCGCTGTCGTTCCTCGACGACTACCACGGGATCGGGATCGTGCCGCTCGACCTGCACGACGTGGGGTGCGACGCGTACGCGGCGGGGGTCCTGAAGTGGTTGTGCGGCGGACCCGGCCTGGCCTTCCTGTACGTGCGGCGTGGGTTGATCCCGTCCCTCGAGCCGACGGTCACCGGGTGGTTCGGGACGGCCGACCCCTTCTCGTTCGACACCCGGCACCTCGAGTACCACCCGACCGCGCGGCGGTTCGAGCACGGCACGCCGCCGGCGCCGGTGTTCTTCATCGCCCAGGGCGGCCTCGACGTGATCGCCGAGGTCACTCCCGAACGGATCCGCGCGCGCCAGGGCGAGCTCGGCGACCACGTGATCGCCCGCGCCGACGAGCTGGGGCTGTTGGTCCGAACCCCGCGTGACCGCGCGTCGCGCGGAGGCGTCGTGAATGTCGGCGTCGGCCCCGAGGCCGGGAAGATCTGCCACGCGCTGCTCGAACGCGACGTGTGCACCGACTACCGGGGCGACGGCCTCCGGATCAGCCCGCACTTCTTCAACAACGAAGAGGACGTCGATCGCTGCTTCGACGAGCTGCGGTCGCTGCTCTGACCGGGTGTTGCCCGGACTACACGGGCGACCGCACCTCCACCGGCACGCGCTGTACGGCGTTGTTCCAGAACCCGCCGACGTTCCATGACGGCTCCAGCGGCTGCTCATTGCCCGCGGCGTCCGTCGCGCGGCAGCACAGCTCGAACGAACCCGGCGCGACGGCATCCCACGAGAACGTCCAGGGCACCCACGCGTACGGCGATGCAGCTTCTCCCACGGCCGCGTCCGCCCAGGTCGCCCCGCCGTCCGAGCTCACCTCGACCCGCGCGATCGCTCCCCAACCCGACCAGGCGCGCCCCCTCAGTTCGTGCCGACCCACGTCGACGAACCGACGCCGTGTCAGAAAGTCCGGGAACCCAGGTGGGATTAGCAGCGACCGAGGGCTCATACGGGTGACCGGCTCGCCCTCGTCCTCGGGGCGATGTCGGACGCGGTACGACTCCATCTGGAACCCGCGGAATGGTTCGGAGACGGCCTCGATCGCCGTGAGCCACTTCACGCTCGTCATCCCGTACCAACCGGGCACGACGAGCCGGACCGGGAACCCGTGCTGTGGGGGAAGCGGCGCGCCGTTCATCGCGTACGCGAGGATCACCTCGTCGCGCATCGCGTCCTCGAGCGACAGGCTGCGCTCGTAGTCCTGCTCGACACCGCCTTGGATCCCGTGGTCGGCGCCGCGGAACAGGAGCTCGACGGCGTTCTCCTCGACCCCGGCCTCCTCGAGGATCGGCCACAGCGAGGTGCCGGTCCACTCGGCGGTCCCGATCGCCTCGGTGATCCACGGCTGCGAGATCGGCCGGGGCGACAGCCGCGCCCGCCCGTTTCCCGCGCACTCCATCGTCACCGGCATCGTGACCCGTGGACGAGAGCGGAGCTCGGAGATCGACAGTTCGATGGGAGTGCGCACGAGTCCCCCGACCGAGAGCGACCAATCGGACTCGTCGGTCTCGGGAACGTCGAAGTGGATCAGCAGGTAATGCATCCCCGCCGGCGTGACGTCGTATCGGAGGCCCTCGAGGTGCATGCCGTGGTTTCGCTGCGACAGCTGTAGCTCGTCCAGGGACACCTCGCTCGAGGTGGACACACCGTCGGGCAGGTCGGTCATGTCGGACTCCATCTCGCACCTCCATCCATCAGTCGGGGCGTGGACGCCGACTCGGCTCGTCACCGCTCGCAGAGACGACACGCCCGGCGCGCACCACGACACGCAGGTCGCCGAGCGCCTCGAGCCGCATCAGCGGATCTGAACCGAGCACGATCAGGTCTGCCGGCCCACCCACCGCGAGCGGCCCCGCCGTCATGGCCGAGAGGACCTCCTCGGGCGTCATCCGGACGACCTCGTTCAACAGGAGCGCCTCGCGGACATGGATCCCCGCCGGGATCGCCCCGTTGCCGAGATCGGTGCCGTACACGACGGTGCCGCCGGCCGCCCGGAAGCGGACGAGGTTATCGCACGCCGTCCGCAGGTCGGGCGTCACGTCGCCGAACGAGAGGATGTCCAGGGTCGAGACGATCCGCATCGACCGTGCGGCCGACGCGAGCAGGAGGTCCGAGAGCCGCTCCGTCCACGGCGTGTGCGCAAATTCGTCCATCCCGGCCCCGAGGGCGCGCTCCGCCTGGCCACGCCCCTGGACGTGGGCGGTGACGGGGAGCTCGCGCTCGTGGGCCGCCAGGACGATCGCGGCAAGCTCGGCATCCGAGGGCGTCGGGCCGGCCTCCGAGTTCAGGGAGACCTTGATCGCCGCCGCACCGTGATCGGCGAGCTCGGCGACCGCGGCGGCCGCGTCCTCGGGACCCGTCAGCTCGCGCCCGGTCCCTGGCGGAGCCCAGGAGGCGGACGTCGGGTACCCGCCCGCCGCGGTGAGCATGGGACCCGCGGCTCGGATCACCGGTCCGGTGAACGTCGGGAGCTCGGAGGCGTTCGCGAGCGCGAAGATCTCGTCCGGCGCCCAGGCGAGATCACGGACCGCCGTCACGCCGCCGAGCAGCACCGCTCCGGGATCCGCGAGACGGATGTGGACGTGCCGGTCGGCGACACCCGGCATCAGGAACCCGTCGACCTCGCGGAAGTCGTCGGCGGGCGGTGCGGCCGCACTCGGCCCGGCGTACGTGACCCGTCCGCCCTCGCACACGACGGCCGCGTGTCGGACGAGCGTCCCCGGGCCGAACCAGGCGAGCGGGACCTTGACCTTCAGCGACATCGGCGCCGGTTCAGCCGCCGACGCCGGCGCCGCGCAGGGCCTTGAGCTCCTTGCGGAGGTCGACGACCTCGTCGCGCAGGCGTGCCGCGTACTCGAACCGCAGGTCCTTCGCCGCCTCGTGCATCTCCTCCTCGAGCTGCTGGATCAGGCGCTCGAGCTCCTCGGTCGGCATCTCGGGGTGCTCGCGCTTGCGTCGGCGTTTCTCCGGCGTGGGAGTCCTCGTGTCGACCGCCATCGTGAGCAGGATGTCCGAGACCTTCTTGCGGATCGATTGCGGATCGATCCCGTTCTCGCGGTTGAACTCGATCTGGATCTTCCGACGCCGCTGCGTCTCGCCGATCGCCTGCTTCATCGAGTCGGTGACCTGGTCCGCGTACATGATCACCGTCCCGTCGACGTTGCGCGCGGCCCGGCCGATCGTTTGGATCAGCGAGGTGTCCGAACGCAGGAATCCTTCCTTGTCGGCGTCGAGGATCGCGACCAGGGAGACCTCGGGCAGGTCGAGGCCCTCCCGCAGGAGGTTGATCCCGACCAGCACGTCGAACTCGCCGAGGCGCAGGTCCCGGATGATCTCGATGCGCTGGATCGTGTCGACCTCCGAGTGAAGGTACCGGACCCGGATCCCCATCTCGAGCAGGTAGTCCGTGAGGTCCTCGGCCATCTTCTTGGTCAGTGTCGTGACGAGCACTCGCTGGCCGGCCTCGGCTCGCTTGCGGATCTCCTCGATCAGGTCGTCCACCTGCCCCCGGGTGGGCCGGACCTGCACCTCGGGGTCGACGAGACCCGTGGGGCGCACGATCTGCTCGGCGGTGAGGCCCGAGGTGCGCAGCTCGTAGGGCCCGGGCGTGGCGGACATGTAGACGGTCTGGTTGACCTTCTTCACGAACTCCTCGAACCGAAGGGGCCGGTTGTCCAGCGCGCTCGGCAGGCGGAACCCGAACTCGACGAGCGTCTCCTTCCGCGTCTTGTCGCCCTCGTACATCCCGTGGATCTGGGGGACCGTGACGTGGGACTCGTCGATCACGCAGAGCCAGTCGTCGGGGAAGTAGTCCAGCAGCGTGTAGGGCGCCTCGCCGGGGGCGCGACCATCGATGTGGCGCGAGTAGTTCTCGATGCCGGAGCAGAACCCCACCTCGCGGAGCATCTCGAGGTCGTAGGTCGTGCGCATCCGCAGGCGCTCGGCCTCCAGGAGCTTGCTCTGGCTCTCGAGCAGCGCCAGCCGATCCCCGAGCTCGTCCTCGATCGAGACGACGGCCCGCTTCATCCGCTCGTCCGAGGCGACGTAGTGGGAGGCCGGGAAGACCGTGATCTCGTTCAGGTCGCCGAGCATCTCGCCGGTGAGCGGGTCGAACCGCGTGATCCGTTCGATCGTGTCGCCCCACCACTCGATCCGGATCGCGGTCTCCTCGTACGAGGGGTGGACCTCGAGCACGTCGCCCTGCACGCGGAACTTCCCGCGGGCCAGGTTCGCCTGGTTCCGCAGGTACTGGATGTCGACCAGGCGCTGCTTCGACCACTCCAGGTCGGTCGCCACGCCCTTGTGGACACGCAGGATCTGGCCCTCGTACTCCTCGGGCGAGCCCAGGCCGTAGATGCACGAGACGCTGGCCACGATCAGGACGTCGCGACGGGTCAGGAGGGCGGCGGTCGCCGAATGCCGCAGGCGCTCGATCTCGTCGTTGATCGACGAGTCCTTCTCGATGTAGGTGTCGGTAGACGGGACGTAGGCCTCGGGCTGGTAGTAGTCGTAGTACGAGACGAAGTACTCCACCGCGTTCTCGGGGAAGGCCTCGCGGAACTCGTTCGCGAGCTGGGCCGCGAGCGACTTGTTGGGCGCGATCACGATCGTGGGCCGCTGGACGCGTTCGACCACGTTGGCGATCGTGAACGTCTTGCCCGTCCCGGTGGCCCCGAGTAGCGTGATGTGCGGCTCGCCTGCCCGGATGCCCTCGACCAGCTGGTCGATGGCGGTGGGCTGGTCACCGGTCGGAACGTGGTCGGCGTGGATCTTGAACGGGGGCACCAGTCGATGATACGGCCGGGCGCCGACGGGCTCGCGTGGTGGCGAGGAAGTCCGCCACCACGGTCGTGGGAGTATCCATGTCGATGTCCACCGACCATTCCGACGAAGACCGCCGCATCCATATCGGCGACTGGGCCACGCTGAACGGGTTCGAGCTCCTCGATGACCTCGATCAGGAGGCGGAACGGCTTCCACTGTTCGTGATCCAGACCACGGTCGACAGGGACGTCCACAACGTGTGCGTCGGGCGTTGGGGGGACACGGACGTCGCGTGCTTCGATCTTCGCCGGGGCAGCGGCTGGGACAGGATCGACTCGACCGGTGCGACGATCGCTTACCCCTACGGACTTCCTGAACTCCTGATCCTGAACACCCGGGTCGCCGATGACGATCGGATGCTCTCATCACGTCCCGTGATCGAAGATCACCCCCTGGCGCCCGCGTACGAGGTGCGATCCGACAATGCCGCGTTCGCCCTCGCCATTCTCGAGGGCGCCCTCGCGACCTGGCTCATGACGTGGCGCGACAGGCTTCTGCCGATGAGTTTCGATGTGGGCAATGACTGGTTGCTCGGCTACGCTCCGAAGCTCACCGTGGAACTGTTCCCCGACCTCCTCGACGGCGTGCTCGGGTTTCGCGATCGCATCTCCTCCGAGGTGGTTGCTGCCTTCGGGCTGTGAGTATCGCCTCCCGCATGTCTGCGGCACATCGTTTCCCTACCTCCCGCGGGAGCCGGTTGGCCGGACGCGGGAAAGGCGTCTCGAGCTGAACTCCTCCATCCGCCCCGAGGGTCGGTGGATGCAAGGAGTCGACTACATCCGCCCGGCGTCGATGATGCTCTGGAGGAACCGCTGGGTCCGCTCCTCGCGCGGGGAGGAGAAGATCGCGTCGGGCGGGCCCTCCTCGAGGATCACGCCGGCGTCCAGGAACCCGATCCGGTTCGCGA
>CBRGMI010000015.1:0-18886 GCA_967797495.1 uncultured bacterium | reverse complement strand
GATCCACAAACCTCTGGCGGGCCCGTTCTGCGTGGCGGTGCAGTGATGCTCGGGCTGTCGCAGGCGCAAGGCATCGTCCTTGCGGTCGGCGGCGCGATCTTCCTCGCGATCGCCGGCGGCGTGCTCGTCCTCCGCGGCCGCCAGCGGCAGGAGGCCGACATCCCGAACGCGATGCGCCCCGGTCCCTCCGATCCCGACCTCGAGACCCCGCTGCTCCACAAGCTGCAGGGATGGGGCGTGGTGCTGGTCTTGTTCTTCGTGATCTGGGTGCCGGCCGTCTGGCTCCTCGAACCCGAGCAGAACCTCGACCAGGAACAGGACCTGATCAGCAACGCGATCGCCCGCGGCGCACACGCCGTCCAGATCTACTCGGAGGACAACCAGGCCGGCGTGGGCTGCGTGCAGTGCCACGGCCCGACCCTGCAGGGGTCCCTCATCCCGAACACGCAGACCCCGGACGACCCGTACGACGTCCAACCGACGCCGAACCTGACGACGGTCTGCGGCGGACCGTTCACCGGGCACGTGAAGATCTACGGCCTGAACGACATCTACACGACGATCGAGCAGGGGCGAGGTCTGATGCCGTCCTGGAGCATCCGGTTCGCGGGTGCGCTCGGCGATCAGCAGATCAACGACATCGTGAACTACATCGTCAGCATCCAGGACGAGGAAGAAGTGAAGTTCAGCGAGAACGTGTGCACGAACCCCAAGGCCGTGACCAAGGCGATCGATCAGTTCCTGGACGGCGACCCCACCAAGAAGCCCAACCCGACGACCAACATCCAGTTCTGATGCTCGCCGTCGGCTGCCTCGGGTTCGAGATCGGGTGCGAGACGATGCTGAAGGGCGGGCTCGCCGTGGTCATGGCGTTCGTGCTCTTCGTGGGCAGCGTGCTGATCGTGCTCGCGGCGGTGTTCGGCCGGCGGATGGGGTACCTGGTGCTCGCGGTCTCGTTCTTCGGCTGGATGATCCTGCTGTCCTCGCTGTGGACGTTCGGCTTCTACTCGCAGGGGCTCGACACGCCCGTGAACCTCGGCCCCCGCGGCGCCGAGCCCGCGTGGGTCGTCGAGGCGGCCGGGACCGATCCCGAGCCGGTGTACGAGGCCTTCGCGTCCTACCCGGGCGACGGTTGGCGCGAACCAGGGACGAACGACGCGGACACGTCCTCGGTCCAGTCGGTGACGGCGGCGGCGCAGGGCTTCCTCGCCGAGCAGGCGAACGAGGATCTCGGCAAGAGCGAGCACGAGCCCGGCGCCCTCACGACGACGGACTTCACGGTTCAAAACGTCGAGTTCTACCCGACCGACGACGGGGTCTCGCTCTCGGCCGCGCACGCGTTCTTCAACGATGGCGGCCCGATCCTGACGGTCTACCTCCGCCACGACTCCGGCAGCGTCAACCGGTACTCCTGGATGTTCCTGATCGGTTCGACGCTGCTGTTCGGCGCCCACCTGCCCTTCCTGGACCGGGCGGAGCGCAAGCGCAAGGAGATCCTGACGGGCGGGACGGCCCCGCCGTGGTACGGACCCGCCTAGGAGGAGAAGATGCTGGCCCAAGAAGCGCCGCTGATCGAGCAGGGAGCCGTGCAGTTCATCCTGTTCGGCGTGACCGTGATCGTGATCTTCATCGCGCTCTGGTTCACGATCGCGAAGTAGCGGGCCGACCCACCAGCCTTCGGCCGCGGCCCTGACGCCCCTTGACCTCCGCGAGCGCGGCCTTGCGCTGCTCGTAGTAGGTCAGGATCTGGAGCTCGACCGCCAGGTCCACCTTGCGAACCGAGACCCCCTCGGGCACGACCAGGGCCACCGGCGCGAAGTTCAGGATCGACCGCACCCCCGCGCGGACCATCGCGTCGGCGACGGCCTGCGCCGAGGCGGCGGGCGTGCAGATCACGCCGATCAACGCGTCGTGTTCGCCCGCGATCGCCCGCAGGTCCTCGACCGGCCGGATCCGGAGCCCGGCGACCTCCTCCCCGACCTTCGCCGGGTCGTTGTCGACGAGCGCCGCGGGCCGGAACCCGCGCTCGGCGAACCCCCGGTAGTTCGCGAGCGCGTGCCCGAGGTTCCCGATCCCGGCGATCACGATCGGCCAGTGCTGGGTCAGCCCGAGCTCGCGGCGGATCTGATGCACGAGGTAGGCGACGTCGTACCCCACCCCCCGGGTGCCATACGAGCCGAGATGCGACAGGTCCTTGCGCACCTTCGCCGAGTTCACCCCCGTGAGTTCCGCGAGCGCCTCCGAGGACACGGTCGAGCTCCCGGACTCCGCGAGCTCGACCAGGGCGCGGAGGTAGACCGGGAGCCGTCCGACCGTCGCCTCGGGGATCGATCGCTCGGTCACGGCGGAGGATGATAGTGCATTCGTGAACGCCCCTTCACGAATGCACTAAGTCCGCACGGCCTCCCCGAGGCGACCCGCGTCGACGCGGATCTCGAAGAGCTCGCGCCCATCCACGAGCACGACGGGGATCCTGATCCCGTACTCGAGCTCGAGCGCGTCGTCGCCGGTGACGTCGACCTCGCGGTACTCGAACGGCGTCCGCGCCCGCACGGCCATGATCACCTCGCGCGCCTCGTCGCACAGACCGCAACCCGGTCGCGCGTACATCAGGACCTCGGGCACGCCGGCATGCTAGCGAGGCCAGGCCAGGGAGGGAGGAGCGGCCCGCGTGTGGTAGGAAACAGCCCGTGGACGAGGACGATCGTCACGATCTCGAGCTGCACCGGCTGGTGTCGGGTCGCGAGCGGTCGGCCTTCGACGAGCTGTACCGGCGGTACGGCCGGTCGGCCTACGGCGTGGCGATCCGCGTGACGTCGCAGGACCTCATCGCCCAGGAGGTCGTCCAGGACGCCTTCCTGGCGCTGTGGCGGGCGCCCGAGGCGTTCGACCCGGCGCGGGGGGCGTTCCGGTCCTTCTTCCTGTCCCTGGTCCATCACCGGGCCGTCGATGCCGTCCGCCGTGAGGAGCGCCTCAGGCGCAGGACCGAGCGTGCGGCGAACCTCGAGCCCGCGACCGGCGAAGACCCTGCGGAGGACGTCGTCGAGGACGCCTACCTGCGCGTTCGGCGCAAGGAGGTTCGCGCCGCGCTTGCGACCCTTCCTCCGGCGCAGCAGCAGGTGCTCGAGATGGCGTATTTCGAGGGCAAGACGCAGAAGCGGATCGCCGAGGAGCTCGGCATCCCGATCGGAACCGTGAAGACGAGGACGCTGGCGGCCATGCGGAAGCTGCGCGAAGCCCTGCGAGAGGAGTGACGTCGTGACCGAGGATCACGAGCGCATCGACGAGCTCCTGGCGGGCTACGTGCTGCTCTCGCTCTCGGGCGAGGAGGCCGCCGAGGCCGACCGGATCCTCGTCGACCACGTGCCCACGTGCGCGACGTGCCGTGCCACCCTCTCCGAGTTCCAGGCCGTGTCGGGCGATCTCGCGCTCGCCGCGCCGCCCGTCGATCCGCCCGAGACCCTCCTGCCCCGCCTTCATCGCGCGATGGACGAGGTTCCCCTCGCCGGGCGAACCCCTCGTCGCGGCGCGCTGATCGCGGTCGCGGCCTCGGCCGTCGCGCTGGTCGCGATGGGTGGCCTCTCGCTCGTGCTCGGGAACCGCCTCTCGAACGCCGAGACGCGTACCGGCACCGCGCTCGAGATCCTCTCGGCGGTGCGGTCGGGCGCTGCGCCCGTCAACGTGACGCCGCAGGGCCAGACCCCCCCGGAGAGCGGGATGGTCGAGGTCTCCGCTCCGGACATACGCCGCCTGTACATCGCGGCGGAGTTCTGCCCCGAACCCGCCCCCGGCCACGCCTACCAGCTGTGGCTCGGGAGCGATGGGGAATGGACGCCGGTCTGGAGGATGTTCTGGCCGGACCAGGGGGTCCTGCTGCTCGAGATCGAGGTGGACGTCGCTCGCTACGACGAGATCTGGATCACGCAGGAAGCCGTCGGGCAGCGCCCGACGGAGCCGAACACCGACGGCCCGAGCTGGCTCGGTTCGCTCACCTAGGCGCTCCGAAGAGTTCGAGCGGCCCGGCCACGGCCGAACGGTCGATCAGATCTGCAGGAAGCCCCGGAGCGTCAGGACCATCCCCAGCAACGCGATCGACGCGGCCGAGAGCACGGGCACCAGACGGGCGGTCCTGCCGGACATCCTCCCGGCGACGACGTCGCGGGCACGCAGAGCGACGAGCCCCACCACCACGAGCGCGGTCGCGAGCCCGAGACTGAACGCCCCGATCAACGCGAGGCCGTAGGCGAGACGGTCGAGCGCCACGGCCGCCAGCAGCACGACCAGGGCGGTCGGCGACGGAAGCAGGCCGCCGGCGACAGCGAGCGCCGTGAGGCTCCGCCGTGAGAGCTCCACGGTCGGGGCGGGGTGGGGGTGTGCATGCTCGTGGCCGGCGGCGTCGTTCGCGTTCGCGTGGTGGTGGTCGGGACCGCGGGGGCGACCGCCCCACGAAGCGAGCCGCGCCACGAGCAGGCTCGCCCCCAACGCGAACGCGATCAGGCCGGAGACCAGCCCGAGCCACGGGTAGACTCGTTCGGGCGCGAAGACCTCGGTCACCGTCAGCACGACGAACCCGAGCGCGAGCACCGACGCCGTGTGCATCACCGCGACCGAGCCCCCGACCGCGATCGCGTGGCGGGCGCGCCCCCCGGCGCCGACCAGGTACACGGCCATCAAGGTCTTCCCGTGGCCGGGACCCAGGGCGTGGAGCGCCCCGAACCCTAAGGCCAGCAGCAGGGCCACGAGCATGAACGGGCCCGTCCGCCCGACGAGTCCGGCGAACGCCCCACCGGTCACGTCGGGCCGCGACGCGGTCGCCTGGACGCCACCGGTCGCGGCCGCCGCGGGCGCGCCGGCCCCAGGACGGAACGACAGCGCGGCCTCGTGGACGTCGAGCGGGCTCGCCAGCAGGTCCGGCGGGTAGGACAGGAGCGCGTTCGACACGCTGCGGGCCGGAACGCTCGAACGCGCGACGATGGTCCCGTCGGCCCCGGCCGCGGTGACCTCGCTCCAGCCGATGCGGTCGGCGAAGTTCGCGTCGGCGAACGCGAGCTCGCCCGAGGACGCGACGGGTCCCGCGAACGTCGCCTCGAGCCGGAGGATGTCGAGCCCGCCCTGACCCGGCCGGAACCGCATCGAGGACGACACGACGTCGAGCGCGACCGTCCGGCCGTCCACCGACAGCGTCAGGTTCGCCAGGAGCTCGAGCCCGGTGCGAGCGGCCCAGGCGGCGCGCTCGGGATCGGTGATGGTTCCGTCCGTGTCGGCGTCGATCGCCGGGCGGAGCTGGACGGTCGGGATCTCGGCCATGTCGAGGACGTACTCGATCCGTACCTCGCCGGGGGCGAGCTCGATCCCCGCGTAGCGGTTGACGGTGAAGTTTCCGAGCGGGTGCGCGATCGCGGTGGCCGGAGCCGACAGGACGACGGCGACCACACCCGAGAGCAGCAGCGCCCGCCGGAGCGGCCGCGTCATCGTCCCGGCTCCGGCGTCGCCGCCACCAGCCTCGCCAGGATCCGCGCCGCGTCGTCCGCGTACAGGATCGAGAAGTTCGGGTTCGTCGCGAGCGCCCGCGAGAGGTACCGGCGCGCGCCGGCCTCGTCCCCGAGCCCGAGCCGGATCATCCCGGCGTGGAACAGGAACAGCGCGTTCCGGGTCCCGAGCGACAGGGCACGCTCCGCAAACGCAGACGCCCGCCGGTACCGCCCGTTCGCGTACAGGGCCCACGCGTAGGCGTCGGCGACGTGGACGCTCCGCCGGCGAGCCCACTCGGCTCGCGCGGCCGCGAGCGCGCCGGCGGGTTCGTCGTGGTCGGCGTCGAAGAGCGCGAGCTCCAGGTCGACGTTCACGCCGTTGGCGGTCGCGAGGTCGTGCATCGCCGCCACGACGGCCTCCTGCTGTTCGGCGAGGGCCCGCCGCCCCGTCGTCCGGTACAGGTCCGCGAGCGCGACGACGAACTCGGCCGACGGGTAGCGGGCGACGACCTCCGTGAGGCGGGCGATCGCGAGCTCGTCGTCGCCGCGCGCCCACGCCACCTTCGCGAGCCCGGCCAGGTTCGGGACGTACGCCGGATCGAGGTCCAGGCCGCGCGCGTACCACCCTCGGGCCGAGCCGACGTCGCCTGAGCCGAACGCCAGCTCGCCGAGCTGGTACGCGGTCCACGCGGAGTCCGAAGGCGACCCGGCCGCATCGAACGCCATCCGCATCGCGCCCTCGGCTCCTGAGACGTCGCCGACGAGCTCGCGCGCGTAGGCGACTCGGGCGTACGAGGCGAGATCGGGCCTGGTGTCGACCATCGTCTGGAACGCCTCGAACGCGCGGTCGTACCGACCGAGCTCGAGCAGCGCGTCGCCGATCACGCCGTACGCGTCGGCCGAGTACGGGTCGAGCTCCGATGCCCGGCGGCCCTGCCGAAGCGCGGCGGCGAAGTCGTGCCGAGCCAGGTCCAGTGCGCCGATCCCCAGCGCGCCGTCCACGTTCTCGTCGGGTTGCAGGCGGAGCGATCGGCGCAGGACGCCCTCGGCCTTCGGGTACCACGACGGGTCGGCCGTAACGCGCGCCTGGGCGACATAGGCCAGCCCGAGCTGCGCGAATCCGCGCCAATCGTCTGGGATCTCCCGAAGACGCTGCTGGAGCGACGCGATCGCGCCGTCCAGCGAACCCGCGTTCGGCGTCGGGAGCAGCAGGGCCGACGAGGAGGGATGGCGCGTCGCGGGATCGAGGGCGTCTCCCGTGCCGCGGACGAACACGACCGCGCCGGCGACCAGCAGTGCGACCGCCATCGCGGTCACCGCCGTCGCCTTGCCGATGGCCCTCATCCCTCGCACCTCCGGGCGGTCGGAAGGGCGGGGCCCGGCCCGTCGGCCGGGCCCCGTCGCTCCGTCAGTGGGGGTCTGCGTCCGAACCCGAGTGCGGGTACGCGACGTAGGGGAACTGCGTGTTGAACGAGACGTCGTTGGCGTCCACGCCGTCACCGATCGTGTCCGCGATCGCCTGGTGGTTCGGGAGCAGCACCCCGAGGACCACGCGGAGGGACTCGTCGATGATGTCGTCGGACAGACGGCGACCGTTCGGGAAGCCGGCGATGTCACCGCCGAGCACGCCGAGCCTCGAGCACGTCGAGGAGCACGGCGGGATCGACATGTTCAGGCGGATCATCTCGCTGGGCGTCCCGCCTTTGGGCATGTTCAGCCCATCGACCCCGGTCAGGAACACCGAGATCAGGTCGGCTCGCTGGATGCCGGCCGTGTTCGGGTCCGAGTCCGGGACGGCGAGCCCGTACACCGCGTTCAGCAGGTGCGGGAGCTCCGGGTCCTGGACCAGGCCAAGGGCGGCGCCGTCCTGGGTGGGCTTGGAGGCGTTGAAGTAGTCCTTCAGCCCCACCGGGATGACGACCTCGTTCACCAGCGGCATGCCCAGGCGCGAGACCTGGACGTACTTACCCTGGTTCTGCTGCGACCCATCACCGAACTGGATCCGCGTGCTCTTGCGCGACGTGGTGCTCCAGATGCCGATGATCGGATTCGCGTCGGCCTTTCCGCCCTTGGCCAGATCGGTCTTGGGGACCTGCAGGGCGAGCGTGTTCACGTTGAACCCGGCGAGTGTGTCGTCGCCGACCTCCTTCAGGTTCGCCCCGTACAGCAGGTCGAACACACGAAGGTCGAGGAAGAACGCGTCGTCGGACTGCCCGGCCCACGTCATGCTGGGCCCGGAGCCGAACTCCACCGTGGCGGCGTCGAACAGGTTGCCGTTGTAGTTCGGCATCGAGGCGGCGCCGACGTTGGACGGGGCCGACACGGCGTCGTTCACGACCGTCTTCTGCGTGCCGTTGTCACGGTTGATCCGGATCAGGTCGTAGGTCTGACGGAAGTTCAGATCCGGATCGTTGAGGGACGTGACCGGGCCCGTGTTGTAGAGGAAGGTGTTCGGGTTGCGGTAGCGGCTCGAGAACACCCACCGGTAGGTGACGTCGGGCTTGGCGTCGTGGTCGTTGTCGATGTTGAGGTCGTAGCGGACGCCGTCGCCCCAGGCGTAGAAGTTCGGGCCTCCCGCCGGCTCTTCGAACGGGATCCACGACGCGATGAGGGTGACGGTATCCGGTCGATCCTCGCTCACGAACGCCCAGACGTCTGTGGTATCGATCTGAGGATCGGCGGAGACGAGCGGTGCCTCGCGGTGGCTGGAGGCGACTCCCGTCAGAGGTGCCAGCGCGAACAGGCCGGCCACCACCGCGAGCGACGCCGCCGCCGCGAGCGCACGCGTACGGATGCGCTTGCCAGGCAACGGATCTCCTCCTTCGTCGGAGTGTGGTCCACGGAGACCGCCGCGGTCCGCGGGCCGGCCCCTCCGGCCCCGCGGGCGGGTCACCTCCCCTCGCGGGTGCGGTCACGGCATCCTTCGCGGAGCCCTGCCGAGTGGATCACCTCGAGGCGGAGATGCGTCAGCTTGTCGGTGCGAGATCGCTTCGCCGCGCCGCGCGCAGGAACCCGAGGAACATCACGCAGATGCCCACGAGGAGCGAGAGCGAGAACGGGACGAGATGGCCGAGCGCGGCGAACGCGGATCCGAACCCCGCGATGATCGTCGCGCCGAACGCGATCACGAGTGTGCCCCAGAACCGGTCCCGGAGCTCGGGCCGCCCGCGCATGCGCCGGGCCGACCACAGGGTCCCGCCGAGCAGGACGAGGTACGCGGGGATCGCGACGACCTGCGGCAGCCGGTGGGCCGTCGTGCCGTCGCCGAAGACCTCCTTGCCCGAGGGCAGGTCCTGCATGAGGGCCGCCGCGTGGATCTCCGCGGTGCGAACGACCGCCACGGTGTAGGCCGTGATGAACGCGAGGAGCACGTACAGCGTCCATCGGACGCCGCGGCCGTGGAACAGCAGTTCGAGCTCACCTGCCGCGAGGAACGGGACGTTCAGCACGGCGCCGAACACCCAGTAGACGCGGAACTCCCCCGAGGTCCATCCGTTCGCCACACCGAACGCCACGGCGAGGGACGCCCCCGCGTACATCAGCAGCGCGAGCGCCCAGATCAGCTCGTAGGGCCGACGGCTGCCGGCGTACCGGCGCACGAGCGCCGCCGCGAACAACACGGCGACGAGCGCCGCCGCGAGGGGGAACACCCACATGGGCCGCAGCATAGCCGTGGCGGGGAGGACCGCTGTTAGCATCGCTGCGTGCCCGACGATCGTCCCCCCATCATCTGCTCGACGATCTCTGTCTTCTCCAAGCCGATCGATGCCGCGTTCCCGTTGTTCGCGCAGACCGGGTTCGACGGGATCGAGCTGATGGTCACCAACGATCCCGACACCCAGGATGCGTCGCGCGTCCGAGCGCTCTCCGAGGACCACGCGCTCCCCGTCCTGGCGATCCACGCGCCGTTCCTCCTGATGTCCCGCAGGGTCTGGGGCCGCGACCCCGTCGGCAAGATCGACCGAGCGATCGAGCTCGCCCTCGCAGTTGGCGCGCCGCTCGTCGTGGTGCACCCGCCCTACCGGTGGCAATCGGCCTATCGGCGCTGGCTCGACGAACGGCTCCCCGCCGAAGCGATCGACCGTGGCGTGCGGGTCGCCGTCGAGAACATGTTCCCGTTGCGCGTCGGCGGCCGGAGCGTGGCTCGGTTCCACGCGCGGCAGTCACTCGACGAGCTCGATGGGTTCCCGGACGTGACGCTGGACACGAGCCACCTCGCGGTCTCGGGCGTCGATCCCGTCGAGGCGGCGGCCCGTCTCGGCGACCGGCTGGCCCATGTCCACCTGTCGAACAACGCGGGCAAGGGCTGGGACTCGCACCTGCCCCTGGACCAGGGCGTCCTGGACCTCGGCCGGTTCCTCGAGGCGCTCGCGGCGCGCGGGTTCCGCGGGGCGATCTCGCTCGAGATCGACCTCCGCGGCCACCTCGACGACGACCAGGCCTTGCGCCGCATCCTGTCCCGTAACCGCGAACTCTGCGAGGCGGGGCTCACGCTCCCCGCCTGATCCGGACCCGCCACTGCTAGCCTCCGGCGATGCGCCGCTTCACGCTCATCACGATCGTCGTGCTGTTCGTGTTGATCGTCGGCGCGGCCGTCTACCAGATCGCGCTCGCGAACCGCGACCAGGCCCCGTTCCCAGGTCCGCTCGAGGGCACGCCGTTCCCGAGCCTCACCCCGTCCCCGTGAAGTTTCACGCCGGCGCGAACGACGCGAGGTAGGTCTCGATGATGCGTGAGACCGCTTCTCCCCGCGAGCCCGTCAGTAGGTCGGTGCCGTGGTCGTCGGAGGGGACGATCTCGGGGGCCGCTTTCGGCGGCGGGGCGATCTCGTAGAGCTGCTCGGCCGACGCCGCGGCAGCCGCGTCCCCCACACCCGCGATGAACAGCTTGTTCGCCGACACGCGCTGCAGGAGCGCGGCGTCGGCGTCGAGGCCCTCGATCGACGTCGGGGCCGACAGCGTCACGACCGCCGCGACGTCGACGCCTTCCTGACCGGCCGCGACCAGCGAGGCCGTGCCGCCCATGCTCGCGCCCACGAGCGCGACGGTCGCCGCCCCCTGGGACCGGACGAAGTCCACTGCTCCCAACACGTCCTGCCAGATCGCCGAGATCTGGAGCTCGCCCTGCGAGCAGCCGCCCTCGCCGCCGGGGCAGTACCCGCGGAAGTCGTACGTAAGGACGAGATAGCCCTCGTCGGCGAGTCGGTTCGCGAACGCGAACCACGAACGCTGATCGGCGGGTCGCATGTGCGACAGCACGACGCCTGTCGAGCCGCCGCCGAACAGACGCCCCTCCAGCGTGACGCCGTCGCGGGACTGGAACGTGACCGCCCGCGAACCCGAGAGATCGGGAGGCGGCGGTTCGCCGCACGCCACGAGCGCGATCGCTCCCAGCAGCAGGAACACGATCGGACGGGCCCGGATAGGGACCGCCGCACGCACCGACGCGGCTCCTAGCGACCTTGCTGACGGCGCTGCCAGCGGGTCTTCTTCAGCAGCTTCTTGTGCTTCTTCTTCCGCATCTTCTTGCGGCGCTTCTTGACCAAGGACGGCACGCAGCGAACTCCTATTCCGATCCGAACAGGTTCCGGAGGTCCACGCGCTTGGCGCGGAAGGACGCATCCAGACGGACGGACCCCAGTCTAAGCGCCTTGGGACCCTCTGCCACGGGCGAGATGAGCCGGATCACACCGTCGCCCGGCGCGTGCTCGAGGTAGCCGATCCCCGTGTAGGCCCCGGCGCCGTCGGACAGGCCGACCAGGAGCCGGTCGAGGTCGGCGGGTTCGAACAGCGGTGGGAGCGCCGGCATGAACACGGTGGGTTTGACTCGGAAGCGATGGAGCTCGCCCGAGAAGTACCGGCGCATCGATCGCTCTCGGTTCTCGGCCCGCAGGTCCACCGTCGTCGGGACGACCCTCGGATGGACCCCGAGCGGCACCACCTCGGTCGCGAAGAACCGCTGGATCACGCCGAGCAGCGGCAGCAACTCCTCCCCTCGTTGCAGCCCCACGACCAGGTCGGGCCGGAGCGCTTCCACCTTGTGATACTTGAGCGTCTGCCCGGTGATCCCGGACACGAGCCCGGACGAATCGACGACGATGAAATCGGCCCCGAGCTGCTTGGCCTGTTCGTGGAGGGCGGCGACCCCCCCGACCACCGGCAGGAGGTGGCCCTGCGCCGAGGTCGAGCCGACGAAGTACAGCGCCTCCGGCGTCGCGAGCGGTTCGGGTTCGAGGTCCTCCGGGCTCCGAACGATCTTGAGCGAGATCGTCGCGGGTGGCCCCACGGTCTTCTGTCCGACATCCGCGTCCAGGAGCGCCGCGGGCCGGCCCGCGGCGAGCGCGGCCCCGAGGAGCTCGCGCGACAGGCTGGTCTTCCCGGTATCCATGCCGCCGATCAGGAGCACCGTGTGCTTGGTTCGCACCGCCTGGTCGACGAGCGCCTCGTGCTCGTTCACATCCGCCTCCGGGTTCTCCCACCCGGAGGCCGGTCGCACGCGTGCGTGCGTCTATCCCGCCGGGGAGACCACCCGCCCGGACAGCCGTCTCTCGGTGGTCTGGATGGTCGTCATGGAGCCCGCGGCTCCGCTCACGCGTTCGAACCGTGCCTCTGGAGTGGGTGTGATCGTCAAGTGGCGTCCATCCTATCCGGGTCAGCGCTCGAACGCGCGCACCGGGGTCTCCAAGGCAGGGAGATCAGGGGAGGCGGGCGGCGATCGCCTGGAAGCAGGGCCAGTAGGCCTGCGGGGCCACGTTGTCGTCCATCACGATCACGGTGCGGGTCCTGCCCTGGGCCCGGGCGACGAGGAGGGCGGGGTCGTTCACGTCGGCGATCGACACCGTCTCGACGCCGCGTTCGATCGCTGCCCCCGCGAACCCGTGGTCGGCGAACACCAGATCGGGCGTCAGGTCGTCCAGCATCCGCTCCATCGCCTCCCCGCTGTGGGTGTGCCGCGCGCTGGCCTCGTCGGTCAGCATCGCGACGCCGTCCAGGTACCGGATCTGCCACGGATGAGCGCGGTCGACCTCTCGCCACGTGATCCCGTCGGCGGGTTCCACGATCGTCGCGCCGCCGGCGTGGAGCAGCCGCCCGACCTCGATGTACAGGTGGGCGAGCCCCACCGGGTGCCCCGTCGCGAGGATCACGCGTTCGCGTCCCCGGATCGCATCGGCGAACCGGTCGCCGGCGTCGCCGCACGCGTCCAGGACGCGTTCGGGGTCGACCGGGACGGGGCCGGTGGTGGCGTTCGGATCGGGCTCGAACCCGGCGGCCCGGCCCACGAGCCCGAGGATCTCGTCCGGCTCGAGCGTCTGGAGCCCGGTCATCCCGAACTGCTTGTCCGGGTCGCCCTCGTGGAGCAGCAGGATGTTGCGCAGCACGTTGTCGAGCGGATGGCTGATCTCGGGCCCGGCCACGGCGCCCGAACGCAGGCCCTCGAGCAGCTCCTCGCGCCCGACCGCGCCCGGCGTCCAGCGGTCGTCCAGGGCCGGCAGGCGGGCGGCGTGCGATCGGATAACGTCCATCGATCCCATCGTACGAGGAGCGTGGCGATGACCCGAGACGAGGCCTGAGGTGGAGCTCCGAGGTTCGGTCGTGGTCGTCACCGGGGCGTCGTCGGGGTTCGGCGAGCTCGCCGCGCTCCGGTTCGGCCGCACGGGCGCCCGCGTCGTGCTCGCCGCGCGACGGCTCGAACGACTCGAGGCGCTCGCCGAGCGGATCGCCTCGGAGGGCGGCTCCGCCCTCGCGGTCCGGTGCGACGTGACGGAGCCCGAGCAGCTCACCGCGCTGCGCGACCGCGTAGCGACGACGTTCGAACGCTGCGACGTCCTGGTCAACAACGCGGGCATCCGCGGCGGCGGGCCGTTCGAGACCACGGACATCGAGTACCTGAACCGCGTGATCGACGTGAACCTGCGGGGCGTCGTCCTCGGCACCAAGCTCTTCGTCCCGATGATGCTCGAACGCGGGCGCGGTCACATCGTCAACGTCGCGTCGCTCGCGGGACGGTTCGCGACGCCCGGGGCCGCGATCTACGGCGCGACCAAGCATGCCGTGGTCGCGTTCAGCGAGGCGCTGTACCACGAGCTCGGCCCGAAGGGGGTCCTGGTCACGAGCGTGAACCCAGGCTTCTCTCCGACGGAGGGGTTCCCGGCGACCGGTCCGACCTTCGTACGGCTGGACCCGGACGACGTCGCGAAGCTGATCGTTGACGTCGTCCGCAAGGGCACGGCGCCGGAGATCTCGATCCCCCGCACGCTCGCCGCGCTCCAGGCGTTCCGCGTCCTGACCCCGCCCCTGTACCGCTGGGGCGTGGGCACCATCTCCCGGCGCTACGGCTCGAGCGGCTCCGCGGAGCGCTGAGCGCACGTAGGCTTGGCGGATGGCCGAGCTCACCTTCCGAGCCCCGGTACGCCCGAGCGGCCGAGGTGGCGGTCACCTGGTCGACGTGCCGCCCGAGGTGGTCGAGGCGCTCGGCGGGAAGGGACGCATCCCCGTCATCGCGACGTTCGACGGCGTTCCTTATCGCGGCTCGATCGTCCGCATGGGCGGCGGGGCGGTGCTCGGCGTGCAGAAGGCGATCATGGCCGAGGCGGGCATCTCGGTCGGCGACACGCTCACCGTGATCGTCCGCAACGATGAGGCGCCCAGGCAGGTCGAGGTGCCCGAGGATCTCGCGGAGGCGTTCGGTCACCACGACGCGGCACGCGTCGTGTTCGAGGGCCTCTCGTTCTCGCACCGGCGGGAGTACATCCGTTCGATCACCGACGCCAAGCGGCCCGAGACCAGGACACGACGCATCGAGCTGACCATCAAGCAACTGGTCGAGCGGGCTTCGGGAGGCTCGGCCTAGCCGGAACCCTTCGCCCAGAACTTCCACCACGGGCGCTCCGTCTTCGGGTGCGCCTTCGCGACGCGCTCGGCCTCATGCTCGTGGTGGAGGTCGTCCTCGACCTCCTTCAGGTGCTCCTTCTGAGACGCCTCGTCGTGCGGGAGCTGTGGCCCGCTCCGTCCGAACTCGCTCATGCGAGAAGGATAGACGCCTCATGGACGGAGTCCGAAGAAGGGGAAGCACGTGCGCTTGACCTCCTCGATCGTCCGCTCGGTCCCGCCGTCGAGCGCGTCGTGTTCGAGGGGCGGCTCGGAGAACGTGGCGGGGACCTCAACCTCGCCACCGATCTCGAGCTCGACCTGCTCGATCCACGGCTCGGGCAGGGCGTCGGGGAGCTCGGCGTCGGACATCTCGGCGAACGCCAGCGTCCAGGCGCGCGGGACGACGGTCGCCCACTGGTAGCCACCGCCGCCGGTCGCGAGCCATCGTCCTCCGGTCACCTCGTGCGCGAGCGCATGGAGCGCCGCCGCGGTGTCCCGGTACGCGGCGGTCGAGAGCCGGAGCTGGGCCAGCGGGTCGGTCCGATGCGTGTCGCACCCGAGCTGCGTGACGAGCACCTCCGGCCCGAACGCCCGGACGACGGGCGGCACGATCTCGGCGAAGGCCGCGAGCCAGGCGCGGTCGCCGGCCCCCGGCTCGAGCGGCACGTTGACCTTGGTTCCCTCGGCGGCGCCCGCGCCGCGTTCGTCGACGAACCCCGTTCCGGGGAACAGCGTCGCCCCCGATTGATGGAGCGAGACGGTCAGCACCCGCGGATCCTCGTAGAAGATCGCCTGGACGCCGTCGCCGTGATGGACGTCGACGTCCACGTACGCGACCGGGTGCACGCCGTGCTCGAGCAGCCACGCGATCGCGACCGCGGGATCGTCGTACACGCAGAAGCCCGACGCGCGAGCCGCCATCGCGTGGTGGAGCCCCCCGGCGGCGTTGAACGCGTGAAGTACCGAGCCGTCGCGGACGGCCTCGGCCGCGACGAGCGACGCGCCCGCCACGAGCGCGCCGGCCTCGTGCATGTTCGGGAAGATCGGGTTGTCGCCGGGCCCGAACCCGTATCGGGCCCAGTCCCCCGCCTCGCCGTGCCCGGCATTCCTCGTCGCCTCGATGTACGCGCCCGAGTGCACGAGGCCGATCTCGGCGTCGTCCGCCGGGCGACACGCGATCCGGGAGACGTTCGGCCGCTCGAGGAGCCCGCACGCCTGGATCAGCGACCACGTATAGAGGACCCGCTGGGGGCGCAATGGATGCTGGGGGCCGTGATCGTAGATGCGCGCCTCGGGGCACAGGACGAGGCCCGCGGTGCCGCTCACGCGGTCCGCAAGGGTTCTTCGCCTTCGGCCGCGTCCGCAGGCGGGGCCTGGCCGAGGAGCGACTTGAGTCGTTCCGCTCGCTCCTCGCGACCGCGCCGGATGTCCTCGACCCAGCCGGGTTCGGGCTCCCCGCGCAGATCGGGCAGGTCTCCTTCGTCGCGGGAACCTTCGGTGTCCGCCATCTAGGACCTGTACATGCCTTGGGGGTCGAGCTGCGTACGGATCAACCGCAGCTCGTCCTCGGTCGGAGGCGGGGTCTCGCCGAGGGACCCGGAGATCCGCGGATCCCACCCCATGTTCGCGCGGACGTCGTCGACGCTCACGCCCGGATGCATCGTGAGCAGCGTCATCTCGCCGGTCTCCTCGTCGAAGCCGAACGTCGCGAGATCGGTCACCACGCTGGTGGGCCCGCTCCCGAACCACCCGCGCGCGCGATCGTGCGCCGGATCGCCCGAGTGCCCGGGCGAGGTCCGGAAGTCCAGGTCCGCGACGAACGAGCGCTTCGCCTGGCGCATGATGACCAGGATCCTGCGCGCGTGGATCGCGATCTCGCACGCGCCGCCGGAGCCGGGGAGCCGGACCTTCGGCGCGGCGTAGTCGCCGATCACGGTGGTGTTCAGGTTGCCGAACCGGTCGATCTGGGCACCGCCGAGGAACGCGGCGTCGATCAGGCCGGCCTGGAGGTAGAACGCGAACAGCTCGAACATCGACGTCACGGCCGTCGAACCGGACACGAGCGTCGGGTCGCCGATCGAGAGCGGGAGCCGTTCGGGGCGCGCGCCGAACACGCCCGCCTCGTACACCAGCTGGAGCTCGGGGGACACCGTGCGTTGCGCGAGGTTGCAGACGATGTTCGGCAGCCCGACGCCGACGAAGCAGACGCGCTCGCCGGCCAGGGTGCGCGCGCTCGCGGCGATCATCATCTCGTTCTTCGTGTAGCCGTCCTCGCTCACCGGGGCGCTCCGCCGATCACGAGTAGTCACCGTAGTTCACCTCGCCGGACAGGCGCTCCCCGGCCCGCAGTCCCTCCCACCGATCGCCCAGCCGGGCCACGTACTCGGCGTGACCCTGCAGACCGTGGACCCACTCCTTCAACCAGCGTTCGAGCGCCTCCGGGTCCTTGGAGATCCGCTCCCACTCCAGGTAGAAGGCGTTGTCGCGGTCGTAGTAGCCCTGGGCATAGCTCGGGTGGCAGGCGAACGGCTGCTCGACCACGGCGTCGACCACGACCCCGGGGATGACTGTCCGGTTCGGGTCGCGACGGACGACCGCCTCGTCCACGATCTCCTCGCACACGACGATCACGCGTTCGGCGGCGAAGGCGGCCTCCTTCTGACATCCGAGCAACCCCCAGATCTGCGTGTCGCCGGTGGCCGTGGCCCGCTGCGCGTGAACGATCGTGACGTCGGGCCGCAGCGGGGGCACCACGTAGACCTCGGTCCCGTCCTGGTACGGCGACCGCATGGGCTTGATGTTCGGGTTCACCGAGGGGATGTCGCTCTCGTAGTAGGAGCGGATCGGGAAGAACGGGAGGTTCGAGGCGCCCGCAACGTACCGGCACACCATCCCGAAGTGCGAGTACTCCTCGATCTCCAACGGTTCGGGGTCGGCCTGCTCGATCCGGCGCCGAACGGCGTGCAGCGATCCGACGCCCGGGTTGCCGAGCCAGGAGAAGATCAGCTTGCGCGCGACCCCGGCGCCGATCATCTGGTCGTAGATCACGTCCGGCGTCATGCGCGCGAGCGTGAGGTCGCGCTTTCGCTGGCGGATGATCTCGTGGCCTGCGGCGAAGCAGATCAGGTGCGTGAAGCCCTCGATCGCGACCGTGTCGCCGTCGCGCACGAGCTCGCCGACGGCGTCGGCCATCGTGGCCTGCTTGCTCATCCCCGCCCACCCGCTCGTCCCCGCCCCCCCGCTCGTCCCCGCCCCCCCGCTCACTCGGGACTCCAGCCGTCCTCCGGGCCGCGCAGGACGCAGAACTCGCTGCCCTCGGGGTCGAGCATCACGGTCCAGAAGCTCCCGCCTTCCTCGACGTAGCGGAACTCGCTGGCGCCGAGCTCGGAGACGCGGGCCTTCTCGTCCGCCATCGACGTCGCCGGCCGAAGGTCCAGGTGGAGGCGGTTCTTCACGGACTTGCCCTCGGGAACGGATTGGAACAGGATCGGCCAGCCCTCTCCCCTCGGATCGCGTATGAGCGCGTCCTCGTCGTCGATCTCGACCACCTCGTAACCGAGGACCCGGGCCCAGAACCGCGCGACCACCTCAGGCGAGTGGCAGTCCCACGTCAAGGTGTCGACCGACAGGGCCATCGAACGCCCGTCCGGTCAGCCGCCCACAGCGTCGGCGACGGCGTCGTCGAACACCTGCAGGGCGGTCTCGGCCTGGTCGGGTCGGAACAGGAGCGGGGGCGACATCCGGATCACCGAATCCCCGGCGCCCAGGACCAGCAGGCCCCGGCGAAACGCGGCCTGCTCGACGGCGTGCATCGTCTGCCCGTCGGCGAACTCGATGCCGATCATCAGGCCCCGGCCGCGGACGTCGACGATCTCGGGCCGGCGGGCCTGGATGTCGCGCAGGCCCTTCACCAGGAGCTCACCGACGTCGCGCGCGTTGTCGAGCAGCCCGCCCTCGATCAACTCGAGCGTCGCGAGCGCGGCGGCGCATGCGACCGGGTTGCCACCGAAGGTCGAGCCGTGCGCGCCCACGTCCCACGTCATCAGGCGCTCGCGGGCGACGATCGCGCCGAGCGGCATCCCGCTCGCGATCCCCTTGCCCGCCAGCAAGACGTCGGGCTCGACGCCCTCGTGCTCGATCGCCCACATCTTGCCGGTCCGGCCCATCCCCGACTGGACCTCGTCGGCCACGAGCAGGATCCCGTGCCGGTCGCACAGCTCGCGCAGGTACGCGAACCAGCCCTCCGGCGGGAAGACATAGCCGCCCTCGCCCAGGACGGGCTCGACCACGATGGCCGCCACTTCGTCGGGCGGGATCAGGCGCGCGAACACCACCTTCTCCAGGTGCTCGAAGTCCCCGAAGTGCGTGTGCACCACGCCGGGGAGCAGTGGTCCGAAGCCCGCGTGGTACTTCGCCTTGCTGGCCGTGAGCGAGACGCTCCCGTACGAACGGCCGTGGAACGACCCGATCATCGCGACCACGTACTGCCTCCCGGTCGCGTAGCGCGCGAGCTTGATCGCGCCCTCGACGGCCTCGGTGCCCGAG
>CBRGMI010000014.1:0-19735 GCA_967797495.1 uncultured bacterium | reverse complement strand
CCTCGGCCAGCTCCGGCCGAAAGCCGATGGCGGCGCGGAGCTGTTCCCGTTCCACAGTCAGCGTCGCACCGGAGGATAGTGCTGTGACCTCCGTCGTCCGGCGCCGCTGGTTCGAGAAGACCGCGAACTCTCCGAACACATCGCCGGGCGCGAGGATGTCAACGATCAGAATCGCTCCCGAAGGCGTGGACGACCGGATCGCGAATATCCCTTGTCGAACGAGGTGAAGCGAGTCCCCGGGATCGCCTTCGTGAAAGACGATGTCCCCCCTATCGAACGTTCGCTGGTTGGCGACGACGCGGCCGGCGTCCACGGCCGCCAGGATGCGGTGGAACAAGTGTTCGCCGCTCGTGTGTGGTGGTCTCCGAGTTTCGGCCTCGGAAGAAATGACAGTCAGGTGCTTCATTGTTCGAAATCCTTCACTCGAAACTTCCCCCACTTCGCTTCTGGCCCCCTACAGCACAAAGGCCGGGCAAGCGGCCCGGCCAGGCGCATTTCCCCTTCCACGCGCCATTCGCCCACCGGCGTCGCCCGGTTCGCCGGCCGGTACCTGGAGTTGGCTGCGTTGACCGTGTTGCTCGCGTTGGGCGCGGTCGCTGGGTGGCAATTCGAAGGCATGTAGGGATTGAGATGGCGAAGAAGTCCAACCTCACGTACTCGGGGCACAGGCCTGACCAGGTCCGCCTTGCAGAAGGCCATTCGCCGAGGTCAGGTCGACGACGCCCTGCACTGGCTGACCGAGCTGGTGCTCTCCGGGGAGGAATGGTGGGCCTGGAGGACGCTCCTCGTGATCACGTCCGAGGACGTCGGTCCGGAGTGGCCCGAAGGCCCTGCCGTGATAGGGGGCCTCTATCAGAGCTGGAGGACTACGTCGGAGTGGCTGATGGCGGTTCACGCCGTGATCCTGCTCTGTCGGGCCCCTGAGAGCCGGCTAGTTGACGACGCGCTCGCCGCCCATCTGCTGGGGCACACGAAGGAGATGGCCCGGCCGACCCCGGATGAAGCCCTCGATCTGCACACCGTGGCCGGCAAGCATCGGCTGGGCAGGACCGAGGAATCGCCGAGGGGACAGGAGCACTGGTGGGCGGAGGCGGGTCGCATCGAGAACGAGCTGCCGGACCCCGACGCCGACCATTACAAGGAGCTAGTGAAGAAGTGGTGGGCCGAGAACCGGCAGTACCCGAAGGCTTGGAAGCCCGGCGACGACCACAAGCCGAAGGAGGCGCAGGGGAAGCCTTACCAGCTGCCGCCCGGTGTTGAGCGCATCGGCCAGATCGTGAAGGTGCCGGGCAACCGACTAGGCGATTATCTGGACGGTCGATCTGGACAAGGGCGAGTGCGATTGCCCGGCGTTCGGCCGCTATCCCGGGCCGTGCAAGCACGTGGTCGCTGTCAAGGCGATGGTCAAGACGGAAGGAGGTAGTCGTGGCTGAGAAGAAGGAAGACGTGCTCTCGTTCCAAGACGAGCTGCTTCTCGAGCTCGTCGAGCACGCCAGCAAGATTCGCCGGTACACGGGGTTCGTGGCGGCCGTGCTGCTCGTCTCGCTCGTGTTCCCTTTCGTCGTGCTGCTGTTGAACGTTGGGTCGGGAGGCTGAGTGGGCAACGATCAAGGCGGTGAATTGACGATTTCCCTCCAGGCTCCGGAGCCGGAACCAAGAGCCCTCCCGTAGCCTCCCGAGCTCTTGGGCGTTCCCCCATACATCCCCCTAGACCCTCCATGATGAGGACCAACGGCCGCTATCGGTCGATCTCTCGGTGAGACGGGCTGTGCTTGGATGACGAGCTACTGCTGCGCTAGACGGTGAACACCTTGCAAAACAGCAGGTCGTCGGTTCGAATCCGACCGCCGGCTCGAGACCTCGCGATCTCGTCCATAAGGTCGGAGGGTCCGGGTGCCGATGCCATGACCATGCGGGCTCATCACCGGAAACTCGTCGCGAAGGCGCTCGCCTCCATCATCCTCGTCGGATCGGCGATCGCTCCCACGGCCGCCGTCGCCGGGCCCATCCCCGGATCTGGTTGCCGGGTCTTCCCGGCGTCGAACATCTGGAACACGAGGATCGACGCGCTCCCGGTCCACACGCTGAGCGACACCTGGCTCCGTTCGGCCCAGGCGGGGTCGACGGACCTGCATCCGGACTTCGGGCCGCCGTCCTACGGGCTCCCGTTCGACGTCGTGGGGCGCCATCACGCGAAGAAACGCGTTCGATTCACCTACGCGGACGAGAGCGACCCCGGTCCCTACCCGTTCGACGCGCGAACGCCGATCGAGGGCGGCTCGGATCGGCACGTGCTGATCGTCGAGCGCGGCACGTGCCGGCTCTACGAGCTTTTCGGCGCGTCGTGGAACCAAGGCGACCCGCGAGCGGGGAGCGGTGCCGTCTTCGACCTAGACTCGAACCGGCTCCGCCCCGACACCTGGACGTCCGCCGACGCCGCCGGGCTCCCGATCCTGCCGGGGCTCGTGCGCTGGGACGAGGTCAAGGCGGGCAGCATCACGCACGCGATCCGGTTCACGCTCTCGTGCACGACGGACGCGTACGTCTGGCCGGCACGCCACGAGGCCGGTGTCCACGACCCCGACTGTCCGCCGATGGGCGCGCGCTTCCGGCTCAGGGCGGACTTCGCCCTCGACGGGTTCAGCCCGAGGGCGCGGACGATCCTGCGCGCGATGCAGCGATACGGGCTGATCCTCGCCGACAACGGCTCGAACTGGTACTTCCAGGGCACGCGTGACGCCCACTGGCGCAACCACCTGCTCGATCAGCTCAAGACCGTGCCGGCGTCAGCGTTCGAGGCCGTCGACCTGAGCGGGTGCATGGTGAACGCCGACAGCGGGAGAGCCGACTGCCCCGCGTGAACCTCAGGCCTCCGCCAGCAGGACCCTGAAGGAGGCGCCACCACCGGGACGGTCCTCGACCCACGCCCGCCCGCCGTGGAGCTCGGCGAAGCGGGCGACGAGCGACAGCCCGACGCCGACGCCGGGCGACGCGCTCGCCGGACCGGGGCCCTGCCGGAAGGGCTCGAAGATCGCGTCCTTGAGGTCGTCCGGGACGCCGCCGCCCTCGTCCTCGACCACGAGCAGGAGCCCGTCCTCGCGCCGCTCCACCCGTGCCCAGATGCGGCTTTCGGGCGACGTGTGCCGTGAGGCGTTGGACAGCAGGTTCTCGACGATCCGCTCGACCTTGGGGGGGTCGACGTTCGCGATGAGCTCGTCGGACCCGCATTCGACCTTGCGCCCGCCGAGCTGCTCGAACTCCCGGACCGCGCCGCGTACGAGCGCGCCCACGTCGATCCGCCGGCGCTGCGGCGTGATGATCCCGCGCTGCAGCCGATCGAGGTCGAGGAGGTCGCCGAGCAGCCGCTCGAGCTTGCGGGCGTTCGACGCGATACGCCGGAGCAGGTCGACCGCGTCCTCGCGGGGGATGTCCATGCCCGACTGCTCGAGGGTGACCGCGGAGCCCAGGATCGACGTGAGCGGGGTGCGGAGATCGTGCGACACGGCCTCGAGGAAGGTGTTCTTCATCTCGTCGAGCGCCCGCAGGCGCCGGGTGGCCTCGCGTTCGCGGTGGAAGGCCTCGGAGTACTTCTGCTCGCTGCGACGCAGCGCCTGCTCGGCGCGCTTGCCTTCGGTCACGTCGACGATGAGGCCGCGGACGACCGGCTTGCCCCTGGCGTCGACCGCGATGTGGACGATGTCGCGCAGCCAGAGGGTCTCCCCTTCCCGTCCCCGGGTACGGTACTCGAGGTTGAGATCGTCGCCAGGGGTGGCGACGGCGGCTCGGAGCGTCGAGGTCATCCGCGTGCGGTCGTCCGGGACGATGTGGTCGCCCCATCGCTGCGGCAGCGCCTCCGACGTATCCGTCTCATGTCCGAGGACCAGGGACGCCCGTCTCGACAGGAAGGTGAACGCGAGCGTCGTCGGCTCGGCCTCCCAGAAGATCGCGTCGATCGTCTCCGCCAGCTCGTGGAACCGCTCGAGCTCCCTCACGTGCCGTGCGCTGCCCAGGGCGAGCGAGGCGGTCTGGGCGATCGCGCGCGCCAGGTCGCGGTCGCGTTCGGAGAAGGTGCTCTCGACGTCGGGCGCCAGGACCACCAGCGCGCCGAACTCGTCCGGCTCCCACGACATCGGGGCGATGAGCGCCGCCGTCGGCTCGTCGACGAGCCAGAGCTCGGTCGGGACCTGCTCGGCCATGTCGCGTTCGATCACGAATGGCTCCTCGAACGACACGAGGAAACGGCTCGCGACATCGGCGGGGATCGTCGGTGGCCGTTCGAGGGAGAGACCACGATGGTGGGCCGGGATGAAGTCCCCGGTCTTCTGGTCGCGACGATAGGCGACGACGACCGAACCGTCGATGATCGACGGCACGGCGGCGACGACGCGCGCGAGCACGCCGGAGACGTTCCCGGCGCCGCTGAGCGCCTGCGACAGACCGAGCAGTGCCGACGCCGTCTTCGCCGCCTCGCGTTCCTTCTGCAGCAGGCTGGCGTTCTCGTACGCGACGGACGCGTGCGAGGCGAGGACCTCGAGCACCCGTTGGTCGTCCTCCTCGAACTGATCGATCCCGAGTTTCGAGAGCACGATGACGCCGGTCACCTTGTCTGCGGCCTTCAGGGGTACGGCCAGGAGCGATTCCACGATCTCGTCGGTGCCTTCGATCTGTATGCCCCGCTCGTCGTTCAGGGCGTCGGGCGCGTAGTACGTCTGCCCAGTGATCGCGGCATAGCCGGTGATGCCCTCGCCGACCTGCGTGACCAGCTCCTCGGGCGTCTCGGACTCGTACTCGGTGAGCTCTCCGCGAAAGGTGACCGGCCACAGCGTGAGGCCGTCCTCGAGCAGGAGGTAGATCCGGCAGTTGTGGTAGTCGATCAGCGTCTTGAGCTCGGTGGTGATGGCCTCGCCGATCGCGCCGACGTCGTCCAGCGCGTTCAGCCGCGTCGCCAGGGCGTGCAGCATCCGCAGCTGCGCCACGGAGCGCAACTCGTGTTCATCGACGGGTCCGCTGACGCGGTTGCTGGTCTCTACCATCCCGCAGGGCCCGGACGGGCCCGGCCATCCTCTCATGACCTCGGCTGGTCCGGGCTTTTCCTGAAGCCGCAGGTCGGGGGCCTGTTCGGGCACGGGTACCATGTGCAACGTGAGCACCACGGACGAGGTGACCGCGGGCGCTCTGCCCGCCTCCGTGCTGGAGCGCCTCGACGCCTCTGTGCCGCCGGAACGGGCGGAGGCCCTCCGGGCGTTCGCCGTCGCGTTCACCCGGCGGCTGCCGCCCCAAGACCTGGCCGAACGACCGGCCGCGGAGCTGGCCGCCGTGATCCTCGCGGCGTTCGAGCTGGCCGACACCCGGCGGGAGGATGAGTTCGCCGTCCGTGTGTTCGAGCCCGACGCGTCCGAGGACGGGTACGAGGCGCTCGGCACCGTCGTGGAGGTCAGCGCCGCGGACTGCCCCTTCCTGTACGACTCGGTCACCGAGGAGCTCGGGGCCTGGGGCCTGAGCGTCCGACGGGTGATCCACCCGGTGATCGGCGTCGAGCGCGGACCCGACGGCCGGATCGAACGGATCCTGCACGTCCGCAAGACCGAAGACCGCGAATCCGTGATGCACTTCGAGCTGGAGCAGCGACTCACCGAACAGGAACGGACGGAGCTCGAGCAGGCGATCCGCAGGGTCCTCGGCGACGTCCGGCTCGCGGTCCGCGACTTCGGGGCGATGAAGGACGCGGCGCGTCGCATGATCGGGATCGCGCGCGCCGGTTCGGCGCTGTACCCTCCGGACGAGGTGGCCGAGACGGTTGCCTTCCTCGAGTGGTTGTTGGACCTGAACTTCGTCTTCCTCGGCTATCGCGAGTACGAGCTCGTCGACCTCCCCGAGGGACGCGCTCTCGCGGCTGTGCCCGGTTCGGGCCTGGGGATCCTGTCGAAGCTCGACTGGTCGGCGTACGAGCAACCGGTGCCACTCGACACGATCGAGCCGAACCTGCGGGCGCGCATCGAGGGCGGTGACCTCCTGATCTACTCGAAGACGAACCGGCCGTCCACCGTCCATCGGCGCGCGCGGATGGACTACATCGGCGTCCGGAAGGTCTCGGCGGAGGGACGCATCGTCGGCGAGACGCGGATGGTCGGCCTGTTCACCTCGAAGGCGTACTCGGAGCCGGCAAGCAAGACGCCGCTGTTGCACCGCAAGCTGGAGCAGATCCTCGACGCCGAGGACCTGTACGAGGGGTCGCACGACTACAAGGCGATCGTCACGATCTTCGAGAGCTTCCCCAAGGACGAGCTGTTCTCGGCCCCGACCGACGAGCTGCGCGAGCAGGTGATGGGGCTCCTGCAGGTCCACGAGACCAAGGAGGTCCGCCTGTTCGCGCGCCGCGACCCGTATGGGCGGAGCGTGTCGCTGCTGGTCGCGATGCCGCGCGACGCCTTCGACGCGGACGTCCGGCTCCGGCTGCAGGACCTGTTCCTCGAGCGGTTCGACGGGACCACGATCGACCACCACGTCGCGCTCACCGAGAGCGGGATCGCGCAGCTCCACTTCACCGTGCACGTCGGTCACGGCCGGATCCCCGACGTGCCCCTGGACGAGCTCGAGCGGGAGGTCATCGAGATCGCGCGCACCTGGGACGACCGGCTGCTCGACCGGCTGATCCAGGAGCACGGCGAGGCACGCGCCCGCACGCTGTTCGAGCGGTGGGCGGATCGGTTCCCCGACTACTACAAGGCCTCGACCGACGTCGCGGTCGCCGGTCTCGACGTGGCGCGCTTCGACGAGCTGGAGCGGGGGGAGGAGGGGTTCCTGATCGGTCTGGCCAACCAGACCGAGGAGGGGCGGACCCTCACGCACGTCCGTCTGTACAAGGTGGAGGGAAGGGTCGAGCTCTCGGACTTCGTGCCGACCCTCGAGTCGCTCGGTCTGCGCGTGATCGAGGAGTGGCCGACCACGCTGCTCGGCGAGGACGGCGACGAGCGCTTCCTGCACGACTTCGGCGTGCTCGACACCGACCACCGGCCGATCGACGTCGAGACGACGGGGACGCGCGTCGCCGAGTGCATCGGGGCGGTGTGGCGCGGGGAGTGCGAGTCCGATTCGCTCAATCGCCTGGTCGTGTCGGCCGGCATCGACTGGCGGCAGGTGCAGATCCTGCGCGCCTATCGCAAGTACCACCACCGCGTGAACTCGACCTTCCCGGTCGAGTACAAGAACGACGCCTTCGCGGCCCATCCCCTCGTCGCCGAGCAGCTGGTGCGGCTGTTCGAGATGCGGTTCGACCCGTCGCGACCCCGCGACCCCGAGGCCGTCGATGCCCTCGGCACGAAGATCCGTTCGGACCTTGACGCCGTGCGCTCCCTCGAGCAGGACCGGATCCTGCGCAACGCGCTCGGGGTCGTCGACGCGACGGTCCGAACGAACGTGTACGTCCCGGGGCACCGCTCGATCGCGTTCAAGCTGCGGTCCGCCTTGGTCCCCGAGATGCCCAAGCCGACCCCGCTCTTCGAGATCTTCGTCTACTCCCCCTCGATGGAGGCGGTCCACCTCCGCGGCGGGCGGGTGGCCCGCGGTGGGATCCGGTGGTCCGACCGGCGTCAGGACTACCGAACCGAGGTCCTCGGGCTCCTCAAGGCGCAGATGGTCAAGAACGCCGTCATCGTGCCGACGGGCGCGAAGGGGGGCTTCGTCCTCAAGCACGAGATCGAGGATCCGCGAGCCCTCAAAGAGGAGGGGACCCGCCACTACGAGACGTTCGTGCGGAGCATGCTCGACCTCACGGACAACCTCGTCGACGGTGCGGTCGTCCATCCGCCGTCCGTCGTGGTGGCGGACGAGGACGATCCGTACCTCGTGGTCGCGGCCGACAAGGGGACCGCGACGTTCTCGGATATCGCGAACGCGATCTCGGCCGAGTACGACTTTTGGCTGGGTGACGCGTTCGCCTCGGGTGGGTCGACCGGATACGACCACAAGGAGCTCGGCATCACGGCGCGCGGCGCCTGGGAGTCGATCAAGCGGCACTTCCGGGAGATCGGCACCGACGTGATGAACGAGCCATTCACCGTGATCGGCATCGGCGACATGTCGGGCGACGTGTTCGGCAACGGCATGCTGTACTCCGATCAGATCTGCCTGGTCGCGGCGTTCGACCATCGACACGTGTTCGTCGACCCGGCGCCGAACCCGGCCGTCGGGTTCGCCGAACGCCGCCGATTGTTCGAGCTGGCCGGGTCGAGCTGGGACGAGTACGACCGCTCCAAGATCTCGGAGGGCGGCGGGGTGTGGCCGCGCTCGGCCAAGTCGATCGACATCTCACCCGAGACACGCCTCGCGCTCGGCATCGAGGCCGAGGAGCTCTCGCCGAGCGAGCTGATCTCTGCGATCCTGCGCGCCCCCGTCGACCTGCTCTACAACGGCGGCATCGGCACGTACGTCAAGGCGACGACCGAGTCGGACGCCGACGCCGGCGACCGCGTGAACGACGATCTCCGCGTGGACGGCAGGGACCTGCGGTGCCGGGTGGTGGCCGAGGGTGGCAACCTCGGCTTCACGCAGCGCGGCCGGATCGAGTTCGCGCTCGCCGGCGGGAGGATCAACACCGACTTCATCGACAACTCGGGCGGGGTGGATACCTCGGACCACGAGGTGAACCTCAAGATCCTGCTCGGGCTCGGGGTGGCGCGAGGCGAGCTCGCGATGGACGAGCGCAACGCCCTGCTCGCCGACGTCGAGGGAGACGTCGTCCGCCATGTGCTGTACGACAACTTCCTGCAGGCGCAGATCCTCTCGCAGGAAGCGGTCACGTCCGCCCACCACATGGAGGCGTACGAGGACCTGATGGTCGGGCTCGAGACGAGCGACGTGCTCGATCGCGACCTCGAGGCTCTGCCCAATGCGGAGGAGTTGGCGGAGCGCCGGCGCACGAACCGCGGCATGACGCGCCCCGAGCTGGCGGTGCTCCTCGCGTACGCCAAGCAGAGCCTCACGAACGCGCTCCTGTTGTCCTCGCTCCCGGACTCGGCGTACCTCGAGACGGACCTCCGCGGGTACTTCCCGCCGCAGGTGGTCGGGCGGTTCGGCCCGCTGTTGAACGAACACCCGCTGCGTCGCGAGCTGATCGCGATGCTTGTCGCCAACGACGTCGTGAACTCGCAGGGCATCACCTTCGTCTCGCGAGTCGTGACCGAGACCGGGGCGGACGCCGCGGACGTCACGCGTGCGTACCGGATCGCGCGCGACGTCACCGGCGCCGTCGAACGGTGGGAGGAGATCGAGGCGCTCGTCGGCGCGCTCGAACCCGCGCTCCTGGACGATCTGATGGAGGGCGTCGACCGGCTGGTCGAGGTGACGGCGCGGTGGTACCTGCAGCACGTCCCGGGACAGCTCGGCCGGGCGATCGAGGCGTACTCGGGGCCGTTCCGAGCGTTCGCCACGGCCGTCGGCGAGGTCGCGCCGGCCCGATGGCTCCAGGAGCGCGAACGGGCTGCGTGGGCGCTGATGGACCGGGGCGTCCCCGAGCGGATCGCGCGTGCGAACGCCCTGCAGCCCTTCCTCGTGCACGGTCCGAACGTGGTGGACGTGGCCTCGGCCACCGGCCGGTCTCTCGAGGACGTGACCCTCGCGTTCTTCCTCGTGGGAGACGCGACCTACCTTGACTGGCTGGGTTCGCGCCTGTCCGAGGTCTCGACGACCACGCGGTGGCATCGCTGGGCGCTCCAGGCTCTCGAGGAGGACCTGCGGCTGACCCGCCGGCAGGTAGCCGAGAAGGTCCTCGGGGAGGCTGATGACGTGCGGGCGCCCGTCGAGGAGGCCCTCGCCGTATTCCTCGCACGGCGGGAGGAGTCGATGACCCGGCTCGGCCGGTTCATGCGCGGGATCGCGCTCGAGGAGGCCAGCGATCTCGCCGCCCTCACGGTGGCGGTTCGGCAGGTTAGGGCGCTCTCGGCCTGAGGCTTCGGGTCGCCGCCGGGTGCTTGCAGCGTCGGCGGCGCCCGCTACCCTGCCCCCGTGGGAGCCCAACCGCGCGATCTCGCGCCCGAGCTCGACGAACGCAGCCGCGCGGTCCTGGACTTCGAGCGCTCGTGGTGGCTTGAAGGGGGCCCGAAGGAGCGCCTGATCCGCGAGCGTTTCGGCATCTCGTCGACGAGGTATCAGCAGCTCCTGATGCGAGCGATCGATCTCCCGGAGGCGCTCCGATACGACCCGATGCTGGTGCGTCGGTTGCGCAGGCTCCGCGAGTCGCGTCGGCGCAAGCGCCTCGCGCGGCGGCTTGGGCTTCCCCGGTAGCCGGGGGTAGGATGACGTGCACCAGCCACCGACCAACAGGAGCTTCTACCTCTCCTTGGCCGCCAGCACGCTCCGCTTCGCGATCATCGTCGCCCTGGTCATCGGGGGTATCGTCGTGATCGATCAGGCCTTCCCCGCGTTGTCCTCCGACGGCGGCGGGGATGGTGGCGGCGCGACCGTTCCGTTGACGGGCGGGACGATCGGCGCCACCGGCACGGACACCACCGGGCCGACCGGCGAGACGGCCACCGGCGGAACGCGTCCGGAGCCGAGTCCGACCGTCGTCGGCGTCCGGATGGCGGTGTTCAACGGCGCGGGGGTCAGCGGCCTGGCCGGCGACACGCAGGCCCGGTTGGAGGACCTCGGGTACATCGCGACCCAGGACCCGGCCGACGCGCCCACGTCGTACCCGGTCACGACGATCTACTACAACGCCCCCAAGGACAAGGTCGAGGCGGACTACCTCGCCAGCAGCTTCTTCAAGAAGCTCGACGGGGTCGAGGTAGTCAGGCTGGAGCCCGACACGGCCGACATCGATCCTTCGACGCAGGTCGCGATCTTCCTGGGGAACGACTACGCCACCCTCAAGGCGGGCTGACCTCGACGCGCTGCGGCAGCGGGCGGACGTCGCGGGCATCGTCCTGGACTTCGACGGCACGCTGGCGGAGATCGTGGCCCGCCCCGAGCTCGCACGGCCGGTCGACGGCGCCCGAGAGGCGCTCGCCAGGCTCGTCGAGCGGTACCGCACCGTCGCGATCGTCACAGGGCGGCGTTCGGACGAGGTCGCGGCGCTGGTCGACCTCCCGCACCTTGCGTACGTCGGCCTGTACGGGCTGGAGGACGGCGCGCCGGAGCTGGTGACCGCGGTCGTGCCGCGTGCGGAGGCGGCCGCCGCCGAGGTCCCGGAGGCCTGGGTCGAGGACAAGGGGGTTTCGGTCGCGGTCCATTACCGGCAGGCGCCGGATCCGGCGTCGGCGAGAGCCGTGCTGGTGGTTGCGCTGCAGCCTGTCGCAACCGGGGCCGGTCTGGAGCTCATCGAGGGCAAGATGGTGGTCGAGCTCGTCCCGCCGGACCGGCCGCTGAAGGGCGGCGCGGTCGAACGTCTCGTCGGAGAGCACGCGCTCGAGGCGCTCCTGTACGCGGGCGACGATCACGCGGATCTCGATGCGTTCGCCGCCCTCGACCGGCTGTCGGCCTCGGAGGACGTCGGCGTGGCCGTGCGCGTCGCCGTCCGGGGACCGGAGACGCCGCCCGCGATGGTCGAGGCGGCCGACGTGGTGGTCGAGGGGCCGGAGGGTCTCGTCGACCTCCTGCGGACGCTCTAGCGCCGCCGCCGCTTGGCGCGCTCGAGATCCTCGAGCTGTCCGCCGACCCACCGTGCCGGCGGGTTCGCGAGCACCAGCCGGGAGAGCCCCCGGGAGCGCCGGGTGCGCTCGTCCGCGGGCATCGTGATCGCACGTTCGAGCGCGTCGGCCATCTCGTCCACGTCGAACGGGTTCACGGGTAGCGCGTACCGGCCGAGCCGCCCGTACGCCCCCGCGTTGCGGGAGAGCACCAACACGCCGCGTCGCCGGTTCAGCAGCGGTCCCTCCATCGCGACCAGGTTCATCCCGTCGATCACGGGGTTCACGAACAGAACGTCGTACAGGCCGTACGCGGCGATCGCGCCGATGTAGTCGTCCTTCAGGCGGAGTTCGATCGGCAGCCAGTCGTCGCGGCCGAGGGCGTCGTTCACGCGGCGGGCCTCCGCCAGGCAGGCCTCCGTGTACTCCCGGTACTCGGGCAACTCCATCCGCGAGGGCGAGAGCAGCGCGAGGAACCGGACCCGTCCGATCCACGACGGGTTCCGACGCAGGAAGAGCTCGTACGCCTGGAACCCGCGGACCACGTTCTTGGTGAGCTCGAGCCGGTCCACGCGCAGGATGAGGCGGTTGTTGTCGCGCCACTTGTTGAGCGCGTGCCGGAGGCTGCGCACGCGCGGCGTCGCCGCCTCCTCGCGCATCGCGCGACCGTCCACGGAGATCGGGTGGATGCGGACCGTCACCTCGCGACCCTCGGTCACGATGCGCGAGCGGGCGAGGTCGACCCGGGCCCCGGGGAACTGACGGGCGGAGAGCAGGAAGTTCTCCGCCCACGCCGGGGAGTGGAACCCGAGGACGTCCGCCCCCATCAGGCCCCCGAGGACCTGATCGTGGATCCGCGCCGGCAGCATGCGGAAGTACGTGGGACCCGCGATCGAGGTGTGCGAGAAATGCGCGATCAGCGCGTTCGGGACCAGCTCGCGCAGGATCCTGGGGACGAGGGACAGGTGGTAGTCCTGGATCAGGAACGCGGTGTCGCCCCCGAGCGCATCGCCCTCCTCGGCCAGGGCCGTCGCGAACCGTCGATTGACCTCGACGTACGCGTCCCACGCCTGCTCGACGTCCGATCCCCACGATGGCGACGTGACCGTGTCCCACAGGTAGTGGTATGCGAACCACAACATGCCGTTCGAGACGCGGTTGTAGTAGCCGTCGTAGAGCTCGGGCGGGATGTCGAGGTAGCGGAGGCGATACCGGACGTCGCCCTCCGCGTGGTCGATCCTGCCGCCCTTGGACGCCGCGACCATCTCGCGGTCGCCTTCGGACATCGCGGCGGCCACCCACACGCCCTCCGCCTCGATCAGGGCGCTGGACAGGGCCGTGACGAGACCCCCGGACCCGCGACGCGCCTGGAACCCGCCGCCCTTGGCGCGTTCGAACGTCAGGGGGCCTCGGTTCGAGGCGACGATGATCGGCGGGCTCATACCGTGAGCCGAGAGATCAGCCTGAGCGTGTCCTCGATCTCGCGGAGGCACAGGAAGCGCGCTCGGACGAGCTCCCGTCCCGCCTCGCCCATCGCCTTGCCCCGCTCGGGATCCCGCAGGAGCTCGACGACGTGCTGGGCGCACTCGCCGATGCCGTTCACGAGGAAGCCGGTCACCCCGTCCTGGATCTGCAGGCGGATGCCCCCCACGTCCCCGCCCACCACGGGCTTCCACTTCCACATCCCCTCGGCGACGACGAGCCCGAACCCCTCGCGCAGCGACTTCTGGACGATCACGTTGGACGCGCGCTGGAACGCGTTCACCGCGCTGTCCCCGACGCCGCTCAGGTTCGTGAGCAGATGGATGTCGGGCTCCCCGGCGGCGTGCTCGGTCGTGAGGTCCAGGTACCGGATGCCCTCCGGATCGTCGTGCGCGAGCGACCCGACCAACGCCAGCTGAGCGTCCGGGACCTCGCGACGGATCAGGCGGAACGCGTCGATGACGCCGAGTGGATCCTTCCAGGGGTCGAAGCGGGAGACCTGGGTCACGAGAGGTCGATCGGGGTCCACGCCGAACGGCGCCAGGACGCCCTGCCAGGTGGACTCCATCATCGGCGCGTTCTTCGGGCTGAGCGGGTCGATCGATGGTGGGATGAACGCCCGGACCGGTCCCTGCACCCCGGGCTGGACGTACTCCTCGGCCGTGAAGATGGCCGCGTCGTATCGGTTCACGATCGGTTCGAAGAAGTCCCAGACCGGACGGTACGGGGCCGACAGGTCGATGTGGCAGCGCCAGATCCACTTGCCCTTGCGACGCGAGCCCTCCTCGAGGACCTGCAGGAGCGCGGCGGGCTGCGGGTCGTGGACCAGCACGACGTCGAAGTCGTCGGGGAACTCGGCCGCGTTCGCGTGCATCCGCTCCCAGTAGGTCTCGCGCATGTCGTCGTCGAGGTGCGTCTCGGCGCCCTGCAGCGCGTTGTGGACGGCCTTGGTGACGTTGAAGAACCGGTCCGAACCCTCGATGACGACCCACGTCGTGTCGACGCCGAGGTCGTTCATCAGCGGGACCTGCGTCTGGAGCAGCTCGGAGACGCCACCGCCGTAGGCGGTGCTGCTGACGTTCAGGACCCTGAGCCCCTGGAGCTGCCGCGCCGCCTCTCGGAGGCTATCGAGGGCCTCCTGCCCTGCCGCCTCCGCGTACTCCGACACGCGCTTGGGTTGGATCGGGACGATCGGGAGCATGCTTCGAGTCTACGTGGGCTAGGCGGGGGTGGCCGACGGCTCAGGCACCGAGCTGCGCGAGCTCACGCTGCCGGCGATCCGAGCGCTCGACGGCCGACGTCTCCCGGGCGCGCTCGGCGATGCCGACGAGGTCGACCGGGGAGAAGGGTTTCGTCAGGTACTCGGTGCACCCTGCGCGCCACCCGGCCCGGCGATCTTCGAGCTGCGTCTTGGCCGTGAGCAGGATCACGGGGAGGTCGCGGGTCTGTTCGTCGTTCGCCAGCGTCCCCAGGACCGAGATGCCGTCCAACCTGGGGAGCATGACGTCGAGCACGACCACGTCGGGCTGCTCGTGCAGGGCCAGCTCGAGGCCCGCCTCGCCGTTGGTCGCCTCGATGACCTCGTGCCCGGCGAGCTCGAGGTTCAACCGGCAGAGCATCAGAACGTCCGGCTCGTCGTCGATCACCAGTACTCGCACGTGGTCTCCATCCTCGGACCGCTTGCTTCACGGGGTATCGGCCGAGACGGGGGCATGCCTAATGGCCCAACCGGACCATCTCTGGGGAACGCGACCGGTTTTCGGCGTGCGCGTCAGGCACGGCGGCGTGCGTGCCAGGCACGGGAGGGCTCGTTGACACCCTCTGGGGCCCTTCCTACATTGGCCCGAGGGACTTGGCAGGGATGATGACCGGCGGATGAGCGGGACATGCTGAAGATCTCGCAGAAGCTCGAGTACGCCATGCGGGCGATGATCGAGCTGTCGATGCGCCGTGACAGCGGGGCCCTCGTGCCCGCACGCGAGATCGCTCGGGCGCAGCAGATCCCGGTTCGGTTCCTCGAACAGCAGCTTGGCGCGCTCAACAAGGCGGGCCTGGTGGAGAGTTTCCGGGGGGCCGGCGGCGGGTGCCGCCTGGCCAAGGATCCATCGGAGATCACCGTGGCCCAGATCGCGGACGCGATCGAGGGGCAGCTCTACCCGATGTTCTGCCTGGAGCCGACCGACCACACGTGCTTCGCGGACTCGCGGTGCGGGCTGCAGGGGTTCTGGGGCGAGGTGGCCAGGGCGATCGACGGCGTCTTCCAGCGCACGACCGTCGCCGATCTGGCCGAACGCCACCAGCGTAGGGCCGGCCCGACGGTCTTCACGTCGGAGCAACTCCTCTCGGGGTTGAACGAGACGGTGCCCGCCGAGGAGGCTCCGCAGGCACCGCTGCCTGCCTGAACGGGGGCCGGGAGGCCCGGCCCCAGGGGGAGGGTCTAGGCGTCGCTCTTGCCCAGGATCCGCATCACCTTCGTCCCACACTTGGGACAGATGCCCTGGGCGGCCTTCCGGCCGTTCTTGAGCTCGACGACCGTCCCCTCGAACTGGACCTTCTCGCGGTCCTTTACGCAGTACCCCTCGTACATGGCCACGTGGGCCTCCTTCCCCCCGCAGGGTTCGAGGCCGCCTCCATTGGCGGCCTCCAGGCACGATGCTGGGGCCTGCCAGGCACGGATGCAAGCACATCGAGACCCATTCCCGAATGCCCCCGGTGGCTGCGGGCCGTACGATGCGTGACTGTCGGGCCGAGCGAGGGGGGAAGCACCCATGTCGGAGGCCGATCAGAACATCGCTGCGCTGCTCTCGGAGGAACGTGTGTTCGAGCCGCCGGAGGCGTTCGCGGCCCGGGCGGTGGTCCAGGACCGGTCGATCTACGAGCGTGCCGACACCGACCACGAGGCGTTCTGGGCGGAGCAGGCGGACCGGCTGGGCTGGGTCAGGCGCTGGGACACGGTGATGACCTGGGATCCACCCTGGGTCCGGTGGTTCGACGGCGGCCGGCTGAACGCGGCCTACAACTGCCTCGACCGACATGTCGAGGCCGGCGGCGGCGACAAGGTCGCGTACTACTGGGAGGGCGAGCCGGGCGAGGAGAGGGCCATCACGTACCGGGAGCTCCTCGACGAGGTCTGCCGGTTCGCGAACGCCCTCAAGGGGCTGGGCATCCGCAGAGGCGATCGGGTCGCGATCTACCTGGGCATGGTCCCCGAGCTCCCGGTCGCGATGCTTGCCTGCGCGCGGATCGGCGCCCCGCACTCGGTGGTGTTCGGCGGGTTCTCGTCCGAGGCGCTCCGCGACCGCATCATCGACGCTGAGGCCAGGGTCCTGATCACCGCGGACGGCGGCTACCGCCGCGGGACCGTCGTCCCGCTCAAGGCGAACGCCGACGAGGCCCTGAGGGAGTGTCCGACCATCGAGCACGTCGTCACGGTCCGTCGGACCGGCGGCGAGCACGCGTTCACCGAGGGGCGGGACCACTGGTACCACGACCTGGTCGAGGGGCAGTCGACGGAGTGCGAGCCCGAGCCGATGGACGCAGAAGACCCGCTGTACCTGCTGTACACGAGCGGCACCACCGGGAAGCCCAAGGGCATCGTGCACACGACCGGCGGGTACCTGACGCAGGTTGCGACGACGCACCGGATGATTTTCGACATCCGTGACGACGACGTGTACTGGTGCGCCGCGGACATCGGGTGGGTCACGGGGCACTCGTACATCGTGTACGGCCCGCTGGCGAACCACACCACGAGCGTGATCTACGAGGGCGCGCCGGACTGGCCCGACAAGGATCGCCTCTGGCAGGTCGTCGAGAAGTACCGTGCGACGATCCTGTACACCGCGCCGACGGCGATCCGGGCGTTCATGCGGTGGGGACCGGAGTACCCCGAGAAGCACGACCTGTCCTCGTTGCGCCTCCTCGGGTCGGTCGGTGAACCGATCAACCCGGAGGCGTGGGTCTGGTACTGGACCTACATCGGGGGGGAACGCTGCCCGGTGGTGGACACCTGGTGGCAGACGGAGACGGGGGCGATCCTGATCACGCCCCTGCCCGGGATCACGGCGCTCAAGCCGGGGTCGGCGACCTTCCCGTTCCCGAGCATCGTCGCCGACGTCGTCGACGAGAAGGGTTCGGCGGTGCCGCTCGGGGGAGGGGGATACCTCGTCCTCAAGCGCCCGTGGCCGTCCATCGCGAGGACGATCTGGGGCGATCCCGACCGCTACGTCGAGACCTACTTCTCCAAATACGGGCCCGAGATCTACGTCGCCGGCGACGGCGCGAAGCGGGACGAGGACGGGTACTTCTGGCTGCTCGGCCGGATCGACGACGTCATGAACGTCGCGGGCCACCGGTTGTCGACGTACGAGATCGAGAGCGCCCTCGTGGACAACCCCAAGGTCGCCGAGGCCGCGGTGGTCTCGCGACCCGACGACGTGGTGGGTGAGGCGATCGTCGCGTTCGTCACGCTGAAGAGCGGGCACGAGGGGGACGATGCGGTCGCCGGCGAGCTCCGAGACCACGTGGCGCACAAGATCGGCAAGATCGCCCGGCCCCACGGGATCATCTTCACGACCGATCTCCCGAAGACCCGTTCGGGCAAGATCATGCGCAGGCTCCTCCGCGATGTCGCCCGCGGTCGTCCGCTCGGCGACGTCACGACGCTCGCCAACGCCGAGATCGTCGAGCAGATCCACGTGATGGTGGAGACCGGCGGCACCGACGAGTGATCGGTGCCGTCGCACGGCGGCCCCTCGATCGACGCGTGCCCATAGCAGAGGCTCGGCGAAACGAGGGAGGAGGGCTCCTTGCCATCCGGCGGCCCGCCTGGGTACCATGCGTTAGCACTCGGCTGCGGAGAGTGCTAGCAGTCATCGGGAGTGTCTGCGCAGGCAGCGGCGCGGAACGAGCACGGAGGAGGAGCGATGGCACCGAAGATCATCTCGTACGACGAGGACGCCCGGCGGGCGCTCGAGCGTGGCATGGACATGCTCGCGAACGCCGTGAAGATCACGCTCGGCCCCAGGGGCCGCAACGTGGTCCTGGAGAAGAAGTGGGGCGCCCCCACGATCACCAACGACGGGGTCTCGATCGCCAAGGAGATCGAGCTCGAGGAGCCCATCGAGAAGATCGGCGCGGAGCTCGTCAAGGAGGTCGCCAAGAAGACCGACGACGTCGCGGGTGACGGCACGACCACCGCGACGGTGCTCGCCCAGTCGATCGTCAAGGAGGGCCTGCGCAACGTCGCGGCCGGCGCGAACCCGATGGCGATCAAGCGCGGGATCGAACGCGCCGTCGAGCTCGCCGTGGAGAGCATCAAGAACCAGTCCAAGGAGGTCGAGCAGAAGGAGGAGATCGCTCACGTCGGCGCCATCTCCGCCGCCGACCCCGAGATCGGTGAGCAGATCGCCGAGGCCGTCGACAAGGTCGGCAAGGACGGCGTGATCACGGTCGAGGAGTCCAACACCTTCGGCATGGAGCTCGAGCTCGTCGAGGGCATGCGGTTCGACAAGGGCTACATCTCGGCGTACTTCGTGACCGACCCCGAGCGCATGGAGACGGTCCTCGACGAGCCGTACATCCTGATCGCGAACTCCAAGATCTCGGCGGTCAAGGACCTGCTCCCGGTCCTCGAGAAGGTCATGCAGGGCGGCAAGCCGCTGCTGATCATCGCCGAGGACGTGGAGGGGGAGGCGCTCGCGACGCTCGTCGTGAACAAGATGCGCGGCACCTTCCGCTCGAGCGCGGTCAAGGCCCCCGGGTTCGGCGACCGGCGCAAGGCGATGCTCCAGGACATCGCGATCCTCACCGGCGCCACCGTGGTCTCCGAGGAGGTCGGCCTGAAGCTCGAGAACGCGACCCTGGACCTACTGGGCACCGCCCGTAAGGTCATGCTGACGAAGGACGACACCACGATCGTGGAGGGCGGCGGCAAGGAGGAGGACATCAAGGGCCGGATCAACCAGATCAAGGCCGAGATCGACAAGACCGACTCCGACTACGACCGCGAGAAGCTGCAGGAGCGCCTGGCGCGCCTCGCCGGGGGCGTCGCGGTCATCAAGGTCGGCGCCGCGACCGAGGTCGAGCTCAAGGAGAAGAAGCACCGTATCGAGGACGCCGTGCAGTCCACGAAGGCCGCCGTCGAAGAAGGGGTCGTGCCGGGCGGCGGCGTCGCCCTGCTGAACGCGCAGGCGGTGCTGGACAAGGTGGATCTCGAAGGTGACGAACTCACCGGCTCGCTCATCGTCCGGCGGGCGCTCGAGGAGCCGCTCAAGCAGATCGCGGCGAACGCCGGTCTCGAGGGCGGCGTCGTGATCGAGAAGGTCCGTGCCCTCGATGTCGGGTTCGGTCTGAACGCCGCGACGGGCGAGTACGAGGACATGTTCAAAGCCGGCATCATCGACCCGACCAAGGTGACGCGCTCCGCGCTGCAGAACGCCGCGTCGATCGCGGCCCTGTTCCTCACCACCGAGGCGGTCGTGGCCGAGAAGCCCGAGAAGGACAAGGCCCCGCCGATGCCCGGCGGCGGCGGCGACATGGACTTCTAGGTCCGGTCCGAAGCACATCGAAGCGGCCCCTCCTCGGGGGCCGCTTCGCTGCCCCCGGGTGCCGGAGACGGGTGAACCAAA
>CBRGMI010000013.1:0-20352 GCA_967797495.1 uncultured bacterium | reverse complement strand
GCTGCCCTTCACGGCGCCGGCCGTAGCAGCCGGGTGAGGGAACTGCTCGTAGCTGGAAAACCGCGATCGTTGCCCTCGGAACCACGGTACCATTTCGCCCGCCGCCGGCGACAACCGTATCTCGCGTCGGCGCGCAGCGTGAGCGCTGGCATCGCGCGGCGCGCGACGAGTAAGGTCCTCCCGACACGTTAGCGGCCGGAGGTCGAAGGCATGCGCGAGAACCGAGCACGATCGGCTCACCGGACGTTCCTCGCCGTGGCGCTCGTCGCGTGCGCCATCGGGATCGCGTCGGCGCCCTCGGCGTTCGCGCAGGACGAGGGCGCGACACCCGGCGACGACGATCAGGTCGTCCTGACGGGAGAGCTGCTCGTCCCCAAGGGAGCCACCGTCGGAACGGCCGTGATCTTGAACGGCGACGCGACGATCGACGGCACGGCCACCGAAAGCGTGGTGGTCTTCAACGGCGACGTCGAGATCACCGGGACGGTGGGTGACGACATCGTCGCCTTCAACGGCCGCGTGATCGTCCGTTCCGGCGCCGAGGTGGGCGGCGACATCGCCAGCCGGCAAGACCCAAGGGTCGAGGAGGGCGCCAGGGTCCGGGGCCAGATCAAGGGGGTCTCGGGCCGGTTCGACCTCGAGGGCCTCGGCTGGGTCGGACGCTACGTGTGGTGGTTCGGCTACACGATCTCCACCCTCATCCTCGGGCTCGTGCTCCTCCTGTTCCTCCCAAGCGTCGACGCTCCGCTCGCCGACGCGTTCCGCCGGCGGATGGGCGCCTCGTTCGGGTTCGGCGCGGCGATCTTCTTCCTGCTGCCGATCGCGGCGGTGCTGCTGCTCGTCGTGGTGGTCGCGATCCCGCTGGGCCTGTTCCTGCTACTCGCGCTCGCCCTGCTGTACACGCTCGGCTACGTCGCCGGGGCGCACCTGCTCGGAAGGCGGCTGGTGAACCCGCCGGGCTCGCGGTACGTGGCCTTCCTCGTGGGGTGGTTGATCCTTCGCGGGATCGGGTTGATCCCGTTCCTCGGCGGCCTGGTCTGGGTCGTGGCCTCGATCGGCGGTCTCGGTGCGCTCGTGATCGCCGCTCGCAGATCGACGTCGGTCCAGGCGCCCTCGCTGCCCATGGCTCCGATCCCCGAACCGCCCCCCGCCGCCTGAGCTGCGGTCAGGGCTCCGACGCCGGCGACGGGTCGGCCGGCCGCGCCTCCGCGAGCCGTTGGGCGAGCACCCGCATGACGCCGATCCCGATGTCGGGTCGGTCGTGGATCATGCTCTCGAACTCGCGGCGCCCGATGTAGATCGCGCGGACGTCTCCGTCGGCGACGAGCGAGGCGACACGCGGACCGCGCGTGATCAGGGACATCTCGCCGAGCACCTCGCCCCGGCCCCGCCGAGCGATCTCGGAACCGCCGGCCTCCACGCGGACGGTGCCGCTCGCGACGATCAGGAGTTCGTCGCCCAGCTCGCCCTCGGACGCCAGGAGCTCCCCGTCCGCGAACGATCGCTCCTCGGCCACCTCGGCGATCGCGCCCAGGTCGGCGGGTGCGAGCCCATCGAACAGCGGGACGTGACGCAGGAACAGGACGCGCTCGATCACCGGCGTCGTCGTCGCCCTCCGAGCCATCCCGTCCCCTCCGTCGCGCTGCACGGTCACCGCCCCGGCGCACGCCGCGACGAACGCATCATGGTCCGCCGAAGCCCGTTCCAGCCAATCCTCGGGCAGATCGCGGGCCCCCTCGGTCGGCTCCCACAGCGCGAGGATCGACGCGGCCAGGGAGGTGTCGGTGGTCGCCTCCAGCGTCTCGAGGGCATTCGCGACCTGTTCTGAGTCCCGCGCGTCGAGGCTCTCGACCGCGGAGCGGACCGCGGCGCCGTCGCTCGAGATCAACGACAGCGCCCGCAGCGCGGAGCGGCCGTTCGCCCGGGCGCGTTCGAGCAGCGCGTCCTTCAGGAGGCCGGCCGCCTCCCCGTCCGACGGGACCGCGGCGGCGAGCGCGTCGTCCCCGGTCGCCGCGCGCGATCGCTCGGCGACGAACGCGCGCACGCGCTCGTCCCGGCCGCCGAGGTCCAGGCGAGCGAGCGCCCGCAGCGCGGCGTCCCGGGCGGCCGGGCGAGCCAGGGCGTCGAGCACCTCGTCCACCGAGCGTCCGCCGATCCGCACCGCGGCGGCCACCGCCGCCTCGCGCACCCTCGCGCTCGGGTCGACGAACCCGCGGATCGCCGGCCCCAGGGCCTCGTCGGGGCGCACCGCGGCGAGGGTCGTCAGCGCGGCGGACCGGACCCCCGCGTCCTCGTCGTCGAGCGCGGGCGCCGCGAGCCCGGCGGCGGCATCGGCCGGAACCGCCACGAGGTGTCGGAGCGCGGTCGATCGCACCGCGGGGTCGGCGTGGGCGGCGAGCCGGAGCAGCACGCGAGCGGCGTCGGGCGTGTGCGGACCCGTCGAGACGGCCGCCGCGGCGGAGGCGGCCACCGCCGGATCGGGATCGTCGAGCAGTGGCAGGAGCGTCTCGGGCCCGACGCGCCCGGGGGTTGCCGCGAGGCCGTCGAGGGCCTGCGCGCGGACGGAGGCGTCGTCGTCGCGCAGCGCGCGTTCGAGCGCCGCGGTGGCCCGGGGGTCGTCGACGTCGGCGAGCAGCTGGACCGAGAGCCGCCGGACCGGGGGCTGCCCGTCCTGCATCGCGACGAGCAGGCTGCCGAGCGTCTGGGCGTCGGGCGCGAACGCGAACGGTACCCCGGCCACCGCGAGGTCGCGGAACACCTCCGGCCGTCCCTCGCGCAACGCCTCGACGAGCGCGGGGGCGTACGACGCGCGTACACGCCACGTGACGAACACCGCGATCGCGGCGGTCGCGAGCCCGATCGCGGCGAACTGCCGCGGGGTCAGCACGTCCTGGCCGACCAGCGCGATGATCCCCGCGATCGCGGTCCCGGCCTGCGCGGGTCCTCCGTTCAGGAACGTCCGCACCTGATCGCGTCGCGCGTCGGGCACGACGTTCGTGAGCGTCTCCCACGCGGGGGAGGCGACGCCCTGTAGCCAGACCCCATCGACGAACCGCAGGATCACGAGCGTCACGAATCCCGCGCCGACGACCAGGATGCCGAACGACCCGACGTACAGCAGAGGGAGCACGAGCATCGTCGACGCGATGCCGAACCGGCCGAAGAGCCGGTTGGTCACGAGCACCGACACGAGGAACGCGGCGCCGGTCATCGCGGCCCAGAACAGTCCGAAGAACCCCGCCAGGTCGCCCGCGTCCGGGAACCGCTCGGTCGCGGCGGCGGCCCACGGCAGGTACAGGGAGTAGAACAGGACGGAGAACAGCACGGCGGCGAGCGTCATCCACACGAGCAGGCGCGAGCGCCGTACGTACCCGAACGCGACGGTGAGGTCTCGCCACGGCGTCGCCTCCCGGCGCCTTGCCCTGCGGACCCGGGGTTGCGCGAGCGTCCCGGCCGAGGATAGGACCACACGGCATAGCGCGAACGAGATCGCCAGCGCGGCCGCCCAGACCAGGAGCAGGTTCTCTGTGCCGATCACGCCCACGAGCGGATCCGTGAGCAGGCCGCCGGCCACCGAGCCGAGGATCTCGCCGGCCGCGAACAGTGGGAACAGGCGCTTGGCGCGACGGGTGTCGGTGACGACGCCGGCGATGCCCCAGACGAAGACGTTCTGCAGCAGGAGCGCGAGCGCCACGGTCAGCCACAGCACCGGGAAGATCCACCGCCCGTCGGTGAGCAGCGCGAGCCGTTCGGCCAGGACGACGGCGACCAGCCCCGCCGGGATCGCGAGGTAGGCGCGTCGCCGATCCACGCGCCCGAGCAGCGCGGCCAGGCCCATCATGAACACGAACGCGGTCGCGCCCTGCGCGAGGTACATCAGCGGGAGCGCGTCGGTGCCGATCCGATCGAAGAAGAGCGCGTTCGCGCCGCTCTGCCCGATCGCGAGGCCGGCCATGCCGACGAACGTCAGGGCGCACATCGGCAGGACGAGCCGCGTCTCGTCCGGCCGGATCTTCAGCGTTCGCTGGATCGCGCTCATCTCACGAGTCCGCCCCGCATCGCGCATCGAGCCAACGAGGGCTCCGATCGCGTCACCCGTCGGCCGGCCGACCGGTCTCGACGGGTCCACCGACGCGCAGCACCAGCGCGTCGAGCGGGTGACCCTTGAGGGAGACGTGCCGCCGTTCGAGTTCGTCGTGCGCCATCGCCGCGGCCGCGGCCGTCGCGTCGCTCATCAGGATCTCGCCGGCGGCCGCCTGCGACGCGAGGTGCGACGCGATGTTGACTGGGTCGCCGAGCGCCGTGAAGTCGCTCGACCCCTTGGTCCCCACCACGCCGACGAAGGCGACCCCGGTGTGCACACCCGCACCCAGCGGCACCCAGGGCTGCTCGTGATCGTCGTGTCCCGTCGCGCGCAGGAGCGCCTCGGCGGATTCGACGGCGCGCCGTGCGTGATCGGGACCGGTCATGAGCGGGAGGAACAGCGCCACGACCTCGTCGCCCACGAACTTCTCGATGATCGCATCGGCCTCGACGAGGACGTCCTTCGACACCCTGTAGAAGCGGTTCATGAGCCGGGTGAACTCCCAGGTGGGCAGCTGCCGAGCCAGCCTGCTCGAGCCGCGGACGTCCGCGAACAGCATCGAGAGCTCCACCTCGGCGCCGTGGATCTCCCCGTCCTCGCCCGCGGTGGGGCACATCTTCGCGACGGTCTCGATGCCCTTGAAGCACCGGCCGCAGATCTTGGGGTTCTTCTCCCAGGGCGTGTAGCCGTAGCGGCGAAGTACGAACGCCCCCGGGCGGCCGAACGGTGCCGAGCAGATCCTGCACCTGGGTGACGACGGGATGAAGCGGAGCGGACTCTTGTCCTGCAGGTGCGGATGGGTGCCGCTCAGGAAGGCGGCCCATTCCTCTTGGGGTGTCGGCTCCGTGCTCATCTCAGCGTGCAGCCTAGGCAATCGCGCCGCGCACGTCCCGGACGATCGAAGGCCGGGGCATGAGCCGAGCCCCCGATGGGTAGAGACCCCTCCCGAGACGGGAGGTGACCGATGGGCATCGCGCTCATCCTGCTGGGGCTCGCGGCGGCCGGACTGGTCGTCGACTTCGCCGTCGAGAATTGGTCCACTGCCGCGAACGACGTGACCTTCTCGCTGTTCGGTGGCTCGTTCACGGCCACCCAGGTCGAGGTGGTGATCGCAGCGGCCGTGCTCGGCGCGATCGCGATCGCCCTGTGCGTCCTCGGCGCCGGGCTCCTGCGTGGGAGCCGCGGCCGCCGGCGGACCGCGAGGCGCCGGATGTCCGAGCTCGAACGCGAGAACGCCGCGCTCCGGGATCGGCCGACCGACCAGGACGACCCCGTCGTCCGCGTCGACGACCGCCAGCCCGTGCAGTCCCAGCGCTGACCCCGCATCCACCCGCCGCACGCCGGCGACCCGGTCCTCCGGGTCGCCGGCGTGACGGTCTCCGGCCACGTCGCGCTCCGGGCCGAATCCGACCCGGAGCGGAGGAGGCGCGGGAACCCGCCGCGGGTCCGGCCGGTCGTGTCAGGGGGAACGAGCGAGAGGAGGCCCCGGATGCGGCCAGCAGGCAGGCGACGGAAGGTGTCCGCGGCGGCCGGAGTCGTGCTGCTCGGGGCGTTGGTGATCGTCCCCGTGCTCGGGGAGGGTCTCGCATCGGCGAGCGGCGGCGGCGGGTGTGGCCGGGCGGTGACCGACGCGGTGGGGACCGGGGTCGACATCCGGGACTACTGCTTCGCGCCGACGATCCTGCGGGTGTCGACGGGCGACGCCGTGACGTTCACCAACGTCGATCCGTTCCCGCATTCGGTCCTGGGCGCGAACGCGACCTGGGGCGACTACGCGGGGTTCAAGAACAAGTCGGTCATCTACCGGTTCTCCGAGCCGGGCGTGTATCCGTACGTGTGCACGTATCACGTCGGGATGGTCGGCGCGGTGGTCGTAGGCGACGGCGTCGGCGGTGCGATCGACGCGTCGACCGCGGACGGCCCCGTCACGAAGGTGGACGCCTCCGACCTCCGGCTCGAGAACACGTCAGCGGTCGGCGGGCGGCCGCCGGAAGCGAACGGCGGGTGGCCCGTGGCCGTGGCCGTGGCGTTCGCGATCGCGGTCGGGTCGTTCGCCGTGATCGTCGTGCGGCGTCGGCGTGCTCCGGCCTCGCGGGCGGTGGAGGGTCGGTAGGCTCCACCTCGTGATCCGCCCTCGGGCATCGGTGGCCGAACCCGCCATCGTTCGGCGACCGGCCGTCGCGCGGGCCCGGATGCTCGTCGTCATCCTGGCCGCGCTCCTCGCGTCGTGTTCGTCGGGGGACGAGGCCCCGAACGAGCCCCATCTCGCGGACGCTCGGATCCGGCTGGTGCCTGTGGCGGAGCTCGAGCAGCCGGTCGCGATGGCCGTTCGGCCCGGCGAGCGTGCGCTGTACGTCGCCGAGAAGGTCGGGCGGGTCGTGGCGCTCTCGGCGGATTCGGATCCAAGGGTCGTCCTCGACCTGACGTACCGGGTGTCCCTCGGGAGCGAACAGGGTCTCCTCGGTCTCGCGTTCGCGCCGAGCGGGCGCTACCTGTACGTCGACTTCACCGACACCTCCGGCGACACGCATGTCTCGGAGTTCGCGTTCGATGACGAGGGTGCCGACCTCGCGAGCGAACGCCAGGTGCTGTTCGTCGAGCAGCCGTTCTCGAACCACAACGGCGGCGCGCTCGCGTTCGGCCCGGACGGGTACCTGTATGTGGCGCTCGGCGACGGCGGAAGCGGGGGTGATCCGATGGGGAACGCGCAGTCGCTCTCGACGCTGCTCGGCAAGCTGTTGCGGATCTCCCCCCGGCCGTCGAAGGGGGAGCCGTACTCGATCCCGCCCGACAACCCGTTCGTCGGACAGGCGGACGCGCGCCCAGAGATCTGGGACTACGGCCTGCGGAACCCGTGGCGTTTCTCGTTCGACACGGCGACCGGCGACCTGTGGATCGGCGACGTCGGGCAGAGCGCGTGGGAGGAGATCGATCTCGAGCCCGCGGGCTCGGCCGGCGGGTCGAACTTCGGTTGGGATCGGCTCGAGGGGACCCACCCGTTCGAGGGGACCCCGGTGCCTCGGTCGATCCCACCGATCTACGAATACGCGCACGGCGACGGGTCGTGCGCCGTCACGGGTGGGTACGTCTACCGTGGCGAACGGATCCCGGACCTCGCGGGCGCCTACGTCTTCGGCGACTACTGCCGGGGCGTCCTGGAGGCGTTCGTCCCGCGCGACGGCCGGGCGACGCAGGCGCGCGCGCTCGGCCCGCGGGTCGATGCACTCGCGTCGTTCGGACAGGATGCGCGGGGCGAGCTCTATGTGCTGTCCTTGGTGGGGACGGTCTTCCAGATCGTGACCTGACCGCGGTGGCGGGCATACCCGGCGTCGACGCCGGGTTCTGGTTGACGCCGACGGATCGGAGGGAGACGTGGCGGAAACGGATCAACGACCGGAGGGCGTGCCTGGCGCCGCGAAAGGTGGCGTCAAGGAGCTCGGGCACCTCGTGCTGTACGTGCGGGACCTCGAGCGTTCGGTGAGGTTCTATCGGGACGTCCTCGGCTGGCGTCGGGTGGGGCCGGGCGACGGTCTGCCGTTCCCTGCTGCGATGTTCTCGGGAGGCCGCACGCATCACGAGCTGCTCCTGATCGAGGTCGGCGCTGACGCGACGCCGATCCCGGCCGGGCGCCGGGTCGGTCTGTATCACTTCGGGCTCAAGGTGGGGGACACGGACGACGAGCTCCGGGCGGCGCTCGCCCGGCTGCAGGAGGCCGGCGTGCCGCTGATGGGCACCGCCGATCACGGCATGACCCACAGCCTGTACCTGGCCGATCCCGACGGGAACGAGATCGAGCTCTACATCGACGTCGAAGGGGTCGACTGGGACGACCCCGAGGTGCTGATGGCGAGGCCGCAGGCCCTGCGGCTGTAGGCGGGCCGTCGTCGATGGCGCTCGACCTGGACGCGTACCTCGAACGGATCGGGTACGAGGGACCGGTCGAGCCGACGCTCGAGGTCCTGGACGCGGTCCACCTCGCGCACGCGACGACGATCCCGTTCGAGAACCTCGACATCCTGCTGGGGCGGCCGATCCGTCTCGACCTCCCGAGCCTGCAGGACAAGCTCGTCCGGGACCGGCGCGGCGGGTACTGCTTCGAGCACAACACGCTGTTCGCCGCGGCGCTCGAGGCCGTCGGGTTCGGCGTTACGCGCCTGGGCGCGCGGGTCCGCTTCGGCGCTCGACACGTGACCGCGCGAACGCACATGGCGCTGCTGGTTCGGGCGGGCGGCGAGGGGAGGCTCGCCGACGTCGGGTTCGGCGGCGGGTCGATCCTCCGCTCGTTGCCGATGGAACCCGGTCGCGTGGTCGACCAGTTCGGCTGGGGGTTCCGGCTGGTCGACGAGGACGGCGCTCGCGTGGTGCAGACCCGCCGGCCACGCGGGTGGTTCGATCTGTACGCGTTCACGTTCGAACCGCAGTACCCGGTGGACTACGAGATGGCGAACCACTTCACGTCCACGCACCCGAGCTCGCCGTTCACCCGAACGCTCACCGCGCAGCTCTGCGCGCCCGAGCGCTCGCTGATCCTGCGGGGCCGCAAGCTGATCGAGGAGACCCCCACCGGCGAGACCACGAGCGCGGTGCGCGACGACGAGCTGCTCGACGTGCTCGCGGAGCGGTTCACGCTGTCGTTCCCGCCGGGGACGAGCTTCGACGCCGCTCGCGCGGGATCGTGATGGCGGGCCCGGCGATCACCCGAGCCGCAGGAGGATCTCGCCCGCGTGCTCCTCGTCGTCGGTCTCGACGGCCGTGAAGCCGCACTTGTCGAGCACGCGGATCGAGGCGACGTTGGTCTCCGCGACCCCCGCGTAGATCGGCCGTTCCTCGACCTCGTGCAGGAACGCCGAGAGCGCGCGCGTGGCGACGCCCCGGCCCCAGAACTCGCGCCCGATCCAGTAGCCCACCTCGCGCCGCCCCTCGAACCCGAACAGGACGATGTTGCCGGCAACGTCGCCGTCGAGCTCGATCGTCCGTTCGATGCTGCTCGCGTCGCGCAGGATCGAACCCCAGTGCGTCATGAACGCGTCGCGCTCCCTCGGCGGGAAGTCGGCCATCCGATAGGCCACGGGGTCCCGCTGGTGCTCGAAGAAGATCGGAAGGTCGTCCTCGGTCACGGCGCGGAGCCGCACCTCGCCAAGCAAGTGCGCGCCGGTGGACATGCCCTCCATCCTGCGCTCACGGCCTGCCTCCGACAAGGCGCGGGTCGTTGGTCGTCCGGACGAGCGGGAGAGCGCCGCGAACGGACGCGGGCGTAGCATCGCCCCGGAGGTGATCTCGTAGATGACGGCTCAGGACTCGGAGATGAAGGCGGCCGCGGCGGCGGCCAAGGCTCGGGAAGCGATCGCGAACAGGATCGCGAAGCTGGTGCCGAAGACCGAGGACGACCAGGTCGCCTCGGTGGTCGTGCATCTCGCCGAGGCGTACGCGAACCTCGCGGTCGAACCGCCTCGCAGCCGGACGGGCTGAGCCGAGATCCCCTATCGCCTCCCGGACGCTCCGCCGCTCGAACGCGTCGCGAGCTCCTTGGCGAGCGGCGTCCCGAACCGCGGCCGGATCCGAACGTCCCCGAGCCAGGCCGCGAGCCGACCGCGTTCGGCGTCCAGGCGCGCGCGGGTCGCGGCGTCGAGCCGGGCGAAGAGCTCGACCACCACCTCGCCCTCGTCGGTCTGCGCCCACGCCCCGACGACCCGGCCGTTCGCCCACACGGTGGGACCCGCGTTCCCGTTGCGGTCGAACAGGTCGGTGGCCCGGTCGCCGAGGTACCACCCGCGGTCCTTCCACCCCATGGCGGTGGGGTCGAGCCCGGGGAGCAGTGCCACCCATGGGCCCGCGTCGTCGACCCGGTCGAGATCGTCGGCGAGCATGTACCCGACGTCGTCGGCCAGTCGGACCTGGACCGCGTCGATGCCTCCGAGGGTTCTCTTCGCGAGCGCCGCGGACCACCCCGTCCACCACCGGATGTCCGTCATCGTCGCCGGCCCGAACGAACGGAGCCAGCGACCGAGGAGCTCCGAGCACGCCTCGGCGTGGTCGATCCCGCGAAGCGGGGCACCGAGCCAGTGCTCGGTCGTCGCCCAGCGGTACTGACCCGACGTCCACGTGCCGAGCGGGCGCGTGCGGACGATCGGGCCCTCCGTGGCGAGCAGGAACAGCACCCGGGTCGACACGCCCACCGTGCCGGCCCAGGTCTTGCCCTGCCCGATCGTGAGCTTCGCGCCGAGCTCCGGGACGTCGGCGGTCAGCTCGCGCGCGGTGGCCTCGCCTCGCGCGGCGATCGCGGCGAGCGTCTCGGCGGAGACCTTCGCGAGCCACGCCTCCCCGCGGCCCGTCGGGGCCACGCGCTGCTCCTCGAGCATCCGGACGAGGCGCGCGCGTTGGCCGGGGATCAGCGCCTTGGTGCAGGCCTCGTGCATCACGGGGGCGAGATCGACCGGAACGACGAACAGCGTTCGCCGCATCCCGAGCATCCGGACGAGCGAACGGCGGTCGTACAGGGCGTCCTCGAGATCGGTCGGTTCGAAGCCGTCGACCCGTGCCCACGACGCGAGGTAGACCGTCGCGGGATCGCTCGAGTGCAGCCCGACGACCGACCCCGCGGCCTCCTCGACGGTCGCGGCGCGCGACGCCAGGCGGTGACGCGCGCCGAGCCGCGCTCGGCGCTCGCGGACGCCGACGCGTCTCATCCCGACGGGGCGGACCCGCCGAAGGTCCGGAACCGCACGTCGCGTCGGCCCGCGTCCGGCGCGAGGAACGCAACGAGCCGTTCGCCCTCCTCGGAGATCTCGGCGCGGTCGGTCCGAGCGATCCTCGAGAACGGCTCGACCCAGAGCGTCGCCCGGTCCCCGTCGAGGTCCGCATTCCAGCGCGCCGCACCGAACCCGTCGACCAGGATCGAGCCCCACCCGACCTCGGTCCATCCCTTCAGGCCCGGCGGGGCGATGCGGCTGCGGTCGTCGTGGCCCAGCTGCACGTTGTCGTACTCGGGCAGGAAGCGGACGGGTGCCGGGGTGTCCGGGTCGGGGAGCGGCGCGCCCGGGACGTCGAACAGCTCGCGACCTCGCTCGTCGCGGAACGTACGCAGCCGCGGGCGGAGGCGTTCGAACACCTCGCGCATGCCCGCGAGCCCCGACCACGAACGGGCGTCGCCCGGCGTCGCCGGGCCGAACGCGGCGAGGTACCGCAGCACCATCTCGTCCGGGGCGGTCTCGGCGTCGAACGGACGCCCGAGCCAGTGCTCCACGGTCGTGAACGCGGAGCGTCCCGTCCGGCCCCAGATCCCGCGCGGGGTCACCTGCACCAGCGGCAGGAGGTACATGGCCGCGTAGGAGAGCTGGGCGGCGTCGTGGTCGGGCCAGCGCTCGGCCAGGAACGGGATGAGCTCGGCTCGGGTGCGCGGCCGCTCCACGAGCAACCGCGTGGCGAACGCCTTCAGCTCGTCGACGTCGAGCCCGTCCAGCGCACGCCCGAACGGGCTCTGACTGTAGAGCGTGCGCCGCATCACGGGCTCGAGGATCGGCCGGAGTGCCAGGGCGTCCCTCGCCGTGACGAGGTGGAGCGTGGCCCGCAGCAACCCCATCCGCACCGCGAGGCGTTCGGCGATCGGCCCCGCCAGTGCCTCGGGACGGAAGCGATCCAGCCGCGACCACAGCGCGACGTAGGGATCGCGCGGCACCTGCGCCTGCAGGCCGACCAGGCGTTCGACCGCGTCGGGCACGCCGACCCTTCGCCGCCGGAGCAGGAGCTGGCGCTCGAGGAGCGCGCGGTTGAGCGCGCGGCGCCCGAGGACGCGCGGTGCGGACGATGTCAGCTGACCTGCGTCCCTTCGCTGATCCAGTTCGTGCGCCAGGTCACGCCCTCATCGTAGGAGAACGACTGCTCCCAGCGGTTGGCCGTCGGAGACAGGACGCGCCAGTCGTAGCGAACCTTCACCGGCTTGCCACCGATCACGTCGTCGCACTCGAACAGCCCACGGTCCCCTTCGAAGCGACCCTCCACCGGCCGGTCGAGGACCCCCGGGAACCGGATCGACGCCCACCAGATCCGCCAGATCCCGGTCTCCGGGTCGAACAGCCGGAGGGTGAACCCGTCGAAGCGGTCACCATTCGGCGGCATCGCCGGCGCGACGAACGTGTCGACGTTGCCGAGCCCGTCCAGGATCGGCCCCGCCTCCCCGAGCGCCTCGAACTCCACCCACTCCGTCGAGTCCGGATCCAGCGTGTCGACGAGCTTGCGGTTGTGGATCCGCCGTCGCCCGAACAGGAAGTCGAAGTCATGCCGGCCGTCGTCTGTGGTCTGCGCCAGTGCCATATCGAGTCCTCCGATCCCGCGAAGCTTCCTCAGACCCTGCGGCGGTATCGCAGGATCGCGAGCGGCGCGAACACCGCGGTGATCACGATCATCCAGATCACCGAGTCGATCACGGGTTCGGCCACCGGCCCACCGAGCATCAGTCCGCGTGCCGCGTCGATGATCGACGTCACGGGGTTCGCCTTCACGAACGCCTGCAACCACCCGGGCATCGTGTCCACGGGCGCGAACGCCGAGCTCGCGAACGTGAGCGGCAGGATGATCATGAATCCCCAGGTGTTCACGGACTCGGTCGTTCGAGCCGTGATGCCGATGAACGCCAACGGCCAGCACATCACGAGCCCGAACGCGAGCACGAGCAGGAGCGCCCCGAAGGCCCCCGCCGAGCCGCCCTCGAACCGGAACCCGAGCAGCATCGAGAAGGCCGTGATGATCAGGATGCACCAGGCGATCCGCACCCCGTCCGCCAGGATCCGCCCGCCGATGACCGCCGAGCGCGCGATCGGCAACGAACGGAACCGGTCGATCACGCCCCGCTGGAAGTCGACGTTGAGCGCGATCGCGGTGGTGAACGGGAGGAAGCACACGCTCTGCACCAGGATCCCCGGCAGGGCGAACTGCAGGTACTCGGCGCTCGATCCGGCGATCGCCCCGCCGAACACGTAGACGAACAGCACCAGGAACATGATCGGCTGGATCGACATCTCGACCAGCTGCTCGGGGGTGGCCTTGATGTGGAGCAGGTTCCGGCGCGCGATCGTGAGCGTGTTCGCGACGACGTTGGGCCGTCCGACCGGTGCGAGGGTCACCGCGCTCATGTCGCCCTCCTTTCGTCGGTGTGGCCGGCGTCCTCGTCCCCGAGGTCGTCCTGTTCCTCGGCTGCGTGCCCGGTGATGGCGAGGAACACCTCGTCCAGGCTGGGCCGGCGCAACGACAGGTCGTCGACCGCGATGCCTTCCTCGTCGAGTCGGCGCACCGCCTGACCGAGCGCCGACCGGTCCCGGATCGTGACCGAGACGAGCTGCCCGTCGTTGTGGGTGCCGTCGTCATCGTCCGCGAACGCGGCCAGGATCTTCTCGGTCTCCGCGAGGTCGGCCGGATCCGCCGGTTGAGCCTGGAGCACCTGCCCACCGATGCGGGTCTTGAGCTGCTGGGGCGTGCCGGCAGCGATCACGCGTCCGTGGTCGATCACGACGATCTCGTCGGCCAGTCGATCGGCCTCGTCGAGGTACTGCGTGGTGAGCAGGACCGTGGTGCCTTCGGCCACGAGCGTGCGGATCATCCCCCACAGCTCGAGCCGGCTCCGCGGGTCCAGGCCCGTCGTCGGCTCGTCCAGGTACAGGAACCGAGGCCGCCCCACCAGGCTCGCGGCGAGGTCGAGCCGACGCCGCATCCCGCCCGAGTACGACTTGACGAACTTCGTGGCCGCGTCCGACAGATCGAAGGCCTGGAGCAGTTCCGCGGCCCGAGCTCGAGCAGCCGATGACGACAGACCCAACAGCCGACCGAGCATGAAGAGGTTGTCCTGTCCGGAGAGCAGTTCGTCGACCGCCGCGTACTGGCCGGTCAGCCCGATCAGGCCACGCACCTTCGCGGGCTCACGCACGACGTCGTAGCCGCCGACGATCGCGCGGCCCGCGTCCGGTCGAAGGAGCGTCGAGAGGATCCGGATCGCCGTGGTCTTGCCGGCGCCGTTCGGTCCGAGCAAGCCGAACACCGTGCCCTCGCGGGCGACCATGTCGATGCCGTCGAGCGCTCGAACCTTGCCGAACGTCCTCACGAGGCCTTCGGCCTGGATGGCTGAGGTCGTCATCGCATCCCTCCTCGTATCGATCCCCCGTGTCGACCCGATGACGAGCCGACACTCATCGGTGTGACCGCCATCCTCCATCACGAACGTGGCCACCATGTGGCCGGTTTGTGTGAGAACCTCGAACCGTGCGAGCCGACCGTCTCGTCGCCGCCTTGCTGATCCTCCAGGCCAGGGGGCGGGTCACCGCGGCCGAGCTCGCCGACGAGCTCGAGATCTCCGAGCGCACCGCACGCCGGGACCTCGAGGCGCTCGCGATGGCGGGGATCCCCGTCTACTCGCAAGCGGGACGCGGCGGAGGCTGGTCGCTGCTCGATGGTTCGAGAACCGACCTGAGCGGCCTGACCGCCGCCGAGGCTCGCACCCTGTTCCTGGTGGCCGGCCCGTCGGCGTCGGCGACCCCGCAGATCAAGGCGGCGCTGCGCAAGCTCGTCCGTGCCCTGCCCGAGCCGTTCCGCGCCGAGGCCGAGGCGGCGGCGTCAGCGGTGGTGATCGACCCGGCGAGCTGGGACCGAACGCACGTTCCGGCACCCGCGCACCTCGAGGAGTTGCAACGAGCGGTCGTCGAGGGTGTCCAGGTCCGGATCGTCTATGCGGCCCCCGACCGGCCCGAGACCGAGCGGACCGTCCACCCGCTCGGCCTGGTGGCGAAGGCGTCGGTCTGGTACCTGATCGCGGCCACCGACGCGGGGATGCGCACGTTCCGACTGAGCCGAGTGCGCGCGGTGACGCTCACGAAGGATCCCGTGGAACGGCCGGAGGGCTTCGACCTCCAGACGCACTGGCGGTCGGTCGTCGCCGAGCTCGACGAGCGGCGGGTGACGTTCCGCGCCACGGCCCGCGTGGAGGCCGAGGCGATCCCGTGGCTGAGGTCATCCCTCGGGAACCGTCTGTCGGTCCGCGAGGAGAACGCCGGCCACCTCGTCGAGATCGAGATCCGGAGCTGGTCGGCCCGAAGCCTGGCGGCCGAGCTCGCGGCGTTCGGCCGATGGGTGGAGGTCCTGCAGCCCGTCGAAGTTCGGCAGGAGCTCGCGCGCATCGGTGACGAGCTCAGGGAGCGGTACGGCGAGCGAACACCCGGAGCCACGCGGTCGCGCGGTCGATCGCTTTCGGCGACGCCATAACGACGCCCGAGCCCGTGACCGCCGAGGCGGGCGGGCGGCCGGGCGTGAACAACCACACGTCGAACAGGTCGCTCAGGTCCTGACCGGAGACCTGCTCGGCCAGCGCGATGAACCCGTCGGTCGTGCCGGTGCCGAACGCGTGCTGCTCCGTCCACAGGTGCAGGGTCGACCAGAACGCGTCGTCGCCGACCCGGTTGCGCAGCGCCTGCAGGGTCATCGCGCCGCGGACATACACCGCCCCGTCGAACAGGTGGTCGACGCCGGGGTCCCCGATCACGACCCGCCAGAAGGAGGAGCCGCTCGGGATCGCACGCCAGATCGCCTCGAACGTCCGCCGCGGGGTCCCGGACCCCTCGTGCCCGCTCCAGAGCCACTCAGCGTAGGTCGCGAAGCCCTCGTTGAGCCAGATGTGCTGCCAGCGGTCGACGGCCACCAGGTCGCCGAACCACTGGTGTGCGAGCTCGTGCACGATGACGGACGCGCCGTTCGGGAAGAAGTAGCGCGGGTAGACGGGCCTCGTCTGCGTCTCGAGCGCGAAGCCGAGCCGGCCGGTATCGGGGAAGATCCCGCCCACCGACTCGAACGGGTAGGGGCCGAACCGGCTCTCGAGGAAGTCGAGGATCTCGGGTTCGCGCCGAACGGAGGCTCGCACGCGCGGCAGGACGTCGGGGTCGATCGCGTCGATCACGGGCAGGCCGCTCGACGTCGTGCGAAACCGCATCGTCCATTCGCCAACGTCGAACGTCGCCAGGTAGCTCGCCATCGGGTCGCGCGCCTGCCAGACGTGGGTCGTCCAGTCCCCCCGCGTCTCCATCGACTCGCGCACCCCGTTGGCGACCACCTGGAACCCGGTCGGCACGGTGATCCGGAAGGTGTATGAGGCTCGGTCGCTGGGATGGTCGTTGACCGGGAACCACGCGGTCGCCGCCTGGGGTTCCCCCGCGATGATCACCCCGTCGGCGGTCCGGATGAACCCGGACACGGCGCCCAGGCTCGGGATGACGAACCCCTTCGGGAACCCGTCGTACGTCACCACGACGGAGAGGAACGCTCCGGAGCCGAGCGGTACGGCCGGCGTGATCATCAGCTCGTGGCGGGTCCGCGCCCACGTCGCCGGGTCGCCGTTCACGGTGATCGCGTGCACGGTCAGGCCCACCAGATCCAGGCTGAAGCAGCTCAGGCTCTGCGTGGTCTGGGCCGTGATCGTCGCCACCCCGCGCAGGTGGTTCGTGCCGGGGCCGTATCGGATCGCGAGGTCGTAGTGCCCCACGTCGTAGCCACCGTTGCCGAACCGCGGGTAGTACGGATCGCCGATGCCCAGCGCTCCGGCGGACGCATCGGGACCGCACCCGGCGACCTCGGCCGGAGCGCTCCCGACCGCGGGCGCGACGAGCACCGCCGATGCCAGAATCACCAGAGCGGACAGGAGCCGTTGCGAGCGCATGCGAGCCTCTTCCGATCTTCCGAGTCGGGGGGGCGGATGTTCGGAACCTATGCCACCCGTGTGACGTTCGTCCAGGATGGCTGATGGAAGCGGGCAGACCTCGCGTCATGTGGGTGAGGGATACGGCGGCAGGATCAGCGGCGGGCTCGGCGGCTGCGAGAAGTCGAAGTCGGTGAGCAGGTTGCCGAGCGCGGGGTCGTTCTCGCGCACGTCGGGCCGCGAGTCCGGACGCCCGTCGGTGGCAGGGTCGAGCCGCTGCCCGCCGAGGAAGTCGTCCTCGATGAACTTCAGGTAGGCGTCGAACGACAGCGTCTGGTGATCGATGGAGCCCGGCCTCGCGTAGGGGCTGATCACGAGCGCAGGTACCCGCAGCCCGTAGCCCGCGTCGTCGATCGTCGGGGGGACGACGTGGTCGTAGAACCCTCCCCAGTCGTCCCAGGCCAGGAAGATCGCGGTGCTCCCCCAGTCGGGCCCGCTCATGGCCGCGTTGACCAGACCAGTCACCCACGCCTGACCGGTGGCGATGGACGCCGGCGGGTGCTCGCTGTCGTCCGCGTTCGGGACGATCCACGACACGTTCGGGAGCGTGCCCTGCGCCGCGTCGCGATAGTAGTTGCTCACGGTCTGCACGTTGCCCAGTTGGCCGTCTTGGCCGACGTCCTCGAACGCCGGGAGCGGGTTCCAGATCTCGGGGGTGCCGACCGTTTGTGGCTGCGGCGCACAGAACATGGAATCGTTCGCGCAGTCGGGCTGTGTTCCCTCCGCGACGTAGTACTTCCAGCTCACGCCGGCTCGATGGAGCAGGTAGGTGATGTCGGTCCACGAGTTCGGCGTCGTGCCCAGGGTGGACTCCGCCGAGTCCGGCCGAAACTTGCCGAGGTCGGTTGCACAACTCATCGGGTCATTCGGCACCGAGCAGGTGGCCGACCATCCGGACACCATCGCGAGGTGGGACGGCAGGCTCCACGAACGCACCGACTCGAACATGTGGTCCTGCAGCACGAAGTGATCCGCGTACGACCAGTAGTTCGGGATCTCCCGCGCGTCGTGCCAGCCCATGGCGTCGGGCTGACCGAGCCGCCCCGTGTCGGCGGTGCAGTCCGGGCTGAACGGGTTGGTCGCGCAGTACGCGTGGTGGCCTTCGAGCGCGGACGCGACGAACCCGTCCATGGCACCACCGTCGATGTCCCTCGCAGCGTCGAGGTCGCCGTGAGGGCCGCCCTCGTTGATCAAGGAAGGGTCGTGGAACGGCTTCACGCAGGCGCGGACCCGCGGGTCCGGCACGCAGACGTCGGGGCGTCCATGCCGCATCGGGATGCCGTCCGCCCCGGGGTACGTTCCGAAATAGGAATCGAACGAGCGGTTCTCCTGCATGATCACGATCACGTGCTGGATCTTGTCGATCCCCTGCTCACGGGTCTCCGAGGCCACCAGGCCAGTGCAGCCAGTCGCCACGAGCGCGAGGCACGCCATGGCCACGGGGAACCGAGTTCGCGGCGTCACCGATCGGACCACCACCGTTCCGAAGGTCTCCGGCCGTTCCTCGACAGATTCGAGCACGGGTGGATCGGAGTTCGGAGGCATCCCGCGCGAGATGTGGCGATGGTGTGACGGAGTCGGTCGGGAGAGCGGGAGGCGCGCGGTTCGAGGTCAGGCTTCCGCCGCCGGGCGACCGCGGCGGGCGGCCTTCGCGCGTTCCTGCTGTGGCAGCGTGACCTTGCGCAGGCGGACGTGGTTCGGCGTCACCTCGACGCACTCGTCCTCGCGGATGAACTCGAGCGCCTGCTCGAGCACGAGCGTCCGCTTGGGGATCAGGCGCGTGAACTCCTCCGAGTTCGCCTGGCGCATGTTGGTGAGCTTCTTCTCCTTCGTCGGGTTGACGTCGATGTCCTCGGCGCGCGCGTTCTCCCCGACGACCATGCCCTCGTACGTGTCCTCGCCCGGCCCGATGAACATCGACCCTCGCTCCTGGAGCGTGAGCAGCGTGAACGTCGTGCTCACGCCCTCGCGATCGGCGACCAGCGAGCCCGTCGGGCGCGTCCGGAGCTCGCCGTGCCAGGGCTCGTAGCCCTCGAACACGTGGTGGAGCTGCCCGGTGCCGCGTGTCTCGGTCAGGAACTCGGTCCGGAACCCGATCAGGCCGCGGGCCGGGACCAGATGCTCCATCCGGATCCACCCGGTGCCGTGGTTCACCATGTTCTCCATCCGACCCTTTCGAAGCGCGAGCAGCTGCGTGATCACGCCGAGGTACTCCTCGGGGGCGTCGATCGCCACGCGCTCCACGGGTTCGTGCAGCGTGCCCCCGATCTCGCGGGTGACGACCTGCGGCTTGCCGACGGTGAGCTCGAATCCTTCGCGCCGCATCACCTCGACCAGGACCGCGAGCTGCAGCTCGCCGCGCCCCTGGACCTCCCACCGATCGGGACGGTCGCCGTCGAGTACGCGGATCGATACGTTGCCGATGACCTCCTGATCGAGCCGAGCCTTCACCTGGGGGGCGGTCAGCCTGCTGCCGTCCCTGCCCGCGAGCGGCGAGGTGTTGATGCCGATCGTCATCGAGAGCGAGGGCTCGTCGACGCGGGTGACCGGCAGGGGCCGCGGGTCGTCGGGATCGGCCAGCGTCTCGCCGATCGTGATCTCGTCGATGCCGGCCACCGCGACGATCTCGCCGGGTCCCGCCTCGTCCGCCTCGACCCGGTCGAGCGCCTCGGTGACGTAGAGCTCGGCGACCTTGGCGGGCTCGATCGTCCCGTCGGCGCGGCACCACGCCACCTCCTGCCCTCGGCGGATCGTGCCGTTGCGGACGCGGCAGAGCGCGAGCCGCCCGACGTACGGCGACGCGTCCAGGTTGGTCACGAGCGCCTGTAGAGGATGACCGTCCTCGAACGACGGCGCCGGGATGTGCTCGCGCAGCGCGTCGAACAGCGGCTCGAGGTCCTCGGGCAGCGCGGAGGGAGTGGGGCCGCACCGACCCTCGCGCGCGTCCGCATATAGGATCGGGAACTCGATCTGGTGCTCGTCCGCGTCCAGGTCAAGGAACAGCTGGTAGACCTCGTCGACGACCTCCATCGTTCGAGCGTCCGGCCGGTCGATCTTGTTCACGACCAGGACCACCGGCAGCCGCGCCTCCAGCGACTTGCGGAGCACGAACCGCGTTTGGGGCAGCGGCCCCTCGGACGCGTCCACCAGCAGCAGGACGCCGTCCACCATCGTGAGCCCGCGCTCGACCTCGCCGCCGAAGTCCGCGTGCCCCGGGGTGTCGACGATGTTGATCTTCAGCTCGCCGTGCCGGACGGCGGTGTTCTTCGCCAGGATCGTGATGCCCTTCTCGCGCTCCAGGTCGGTCGAGTCCAACACGCGTTCGGCCACGTCCTGGTTCGCACGGAACGCGCCGGACTGCCAGAGCATCGCGTCGACCAGGGTGGTCTTGCCGTGGTCCACGTGGGCCACGATGGCCACGTTGCGGATGTCGGAGCGGTCGGGCACGGCCACCATGGTAGGGGGCGGAGGTGCGCGCCGGCCCGCCGGGCGCCGGCCCGGCGTGTCCTCGCGAATGCCGGTAGGGTCGATGCGTGCTCGC
>CBRGMI010000012.1:0-22108 GCA_967797495.1 uncultured bacterium | reverse complement strand
CGGACTTCAGCGCCGAGATCTCCTCGACCACGGCGGGCGAGAGCCCCCGCTTCGGCTCGAAGACGGAGTGATCGGCGTCCTTCCAGTCGAAGCGATACCCCTTCGAGAGCTCCTGGAGGTGCTCTTCCTGCGTGACGGCCATGACCTGCTCCCCGAAGATCGGCCGGGCGCCCGGCCTCGCTATCTAGGATACCTACCCGTTCGGAGCTAAGTCCATCGCGGAAGTAGGAAATGGTGCTCGGGGCGGGACCTAGAGCTCGTCCACGGCTCCCTGGATCCGCTTCTCGAGGTCCTCGAGCGCGGCCCGGATGGATTCCCAGGCCTCCTGGGCCTCGGCCTTCGCCTCGCCGGTCGCCTTATCGGCCTGCCGCCGCAGATCCTCGGCCTTGGCCAGCAGGTCCTGATAGGCCTGGCGGGCCTGCGCGCCCGTCTGATCCGCGGCGTCCGTCAGGTCCGACCGCAGCTCTTCGACGCCCGAGCGGACCTGCTCGTACGTCGCTCGGGTCGCGCCGCCGATCGCGTCGCCCGCGTCGCTCAGGGCTTCCTGGGTGGCGTCGACGCCCTGTTGCACGGCGTCCTGGACCTGACCGCCGATCTCGTCGGCCTGGTCGCAGGCGCCAGCGCCGAGCATCAGCCCGACGGCGATCACCGATGACGCACCGATCCGCTTCACGTGCATCCTTCTACCCGAATCCCTTCGGCCATATCCCTCGGCCGGATCCGGGTTCGCTGAGCATCGAATGGAACCCGTCCGCACATGCCCTGGCTAACGAAGCGGCCCCGAACGGCCGACAACTGGGCCATGGGGCTCGAACGGGTTCCCTCGCTGCCGTTCCTGCTCCGCCAGGTGCGGGTGGGCGTCGTGACCACGGGACTGACCGTGGCCGCCCTCGGCGTGTCCTACTTCGGGCTCCAACAGGCTCCGTTCCATCGGGTCGGGCTCGCCCTGGTGCTCGTCATGGCCGCCGCAGGCGGCGCAGGCATCGCCGCGTTGCCGTGGGCACGGCTGATCGAGACCACGGGGATGCGGTACCTCTACGTCTGGTCCGTTGCCGACATCGTGCTGATCTCGTTCGCGGTCGCGGCCACCGGCGGGGGTCGCTCCGACCTGTTCCTCCTCTACACGCTCACCACGTTCTTCTTCGTCGCCTCATATCCCCCGATCGCCCAGCTCGCGCTGCTGATCTTCACCGCCGCCAGCTACACGGCCGTCATGATCGTCACGGGTTGGCAGATCACAGCCGGGGCGCTGGTCGCGCGCCTGTCGATCCTCGCGGTCCTCGCCTTCCTGGCCGGCTACCTCAGCAAGGAGCTGCTCGATAGCGTGCAGTCGGAAGCCGCGGCGCGTGGGGAAGCCGACGAACGCGCGGCGCTCATGTCCGGCGTGGTCAAGGCCGGCCGGGACATGACCCTGGACCCGACCCAGGTCGTCGAGGTGGCCCTGGACGCGCTCGGCGGCCTGGGGTTCGGCGATTCCGCGTTCGTCGCGCTCCACGAGGACGGCTCCGTGTCCCACGTGGTCGGGAGCCGTGGGCGGTTCGACGACGACGGGCCCGTATCGACCGACCCAGCGTTGGACGTGATCGATCTGGTCGTGGCACAGGGTGAGACCGTGGTCGTGGAGGGGTTTCTCGACGGCCCCACGATCCGCGTCGGCTGCCCCGTGTGGGTCGGCGGCTGGATGGCCGCAGTGCTGATTGCCGGGACCGAGGGGGATCGGTCGATGGCGCCGCATCGGCTGGAGGCGTTCGAGCTCCTCGCGACGAACGCGGGGCTCGCGATGGAGAACTCGGGCCGGTACGAGGAGCAGCGCCGGACCGTCGAACGGCTCGAGGAGATGGAGCGGCTGAAGGCCGACTTCCTCACGTCCGTCTCCCACGAGCTCCGGACCCCGCTCACCTCGATCCTCGGCAACGCGGTCACGCTGGAGCGGGCGTGGAGCGAGATCGACGATGGCACCCGGCTCGACCTGCTTGCCAGCCTCACCGCCAGGGCGCGCGAGCTGGAGGAGAAGATCACCGAGCTCGTGGACATCTCCGGCTCCGAGAGTGCGACCCGCGGGAGTTTCCGCGCCCTCGACCTGTCGACGCTCATGGTCGCCACGGCCGAACAGATGGATGACTCGCTGTCGGCGCATCGGTTCGTCGTGCACGTTCGGCCGGGTCTGGTCACGTTTGGCGATCCCGTCCTGCTCTCGCAGGTGATCCGGAACCTGCTCGAGAATGCATCGAGCCACACGCCCTCCGGGACGACGGTGACCCTGTCCGCGGATCTCGAAGGGCTCGAGCAGATCGTCGTCGCGGTGAGCGACGACGGGCCGGGGATCTCCGCCGCCGATCTGCCCTATCTCGGTGCCAGGTTCTTCCGGGGTGGGGACCTCAATGCGCGCCCGAAGGGTCTCGGTCTCGGCCTGGCGCTCGCGACCTCCGCCCTCGAATTGCACGGCGCGGTGCTCGAGGTGGAGAGCGCGGAGGGTCGCGGGTCCAGGTTCTCGTTCCGCCTGTCGCCGCTCGGCGCCCCCGGCGAGACACCCGTCAACGGCGAGGTGGTCCATGAGCGCGCCTGAGGTGGGCGACATCGCACCCGACGCCGTTCTGATCGACCCGGGCGGTCGGGACGTCCGTCTCTCCGCCAGCTGGACGTATCAGCCGGCGGTCGTCGTCTTCCTTCGCTACTTCGGTTGTCCGTTCTGCCAGGCGCACGTGGTCACGCTCCGCCGGGACGAAGCGATGTTCCGCGAGGCCGGTGCCCGCGTCGTGCTCGTCGGGCACGGGAACCACGACGACGCGCTCGCCTTCGTGCAGGCCAGGCGGTTACCGTTCCCGCTCCTGCTCGATCCGGAGCGGGAGGCCTATCGCGCGTACGGGCTGATGCAGGGCAAGGTGATGCAGGTGCTCAGCCCCAGATCGGCCCTCCCGTGGATGCGCGCCGAGCTCTCACCCGAGACCCGCCAGCGGGGACTGAAGGGCGGGAGCTTCATGCAGATGCCCGGGACCTTCGTGATCGACACCGGGGGCGTGGTCCGGTTCACGGACGGTCTGATCCAGTTCGCCCACCGCAACAAGCACGTCGCGGATTCCCCCACCAACGACCTCATCCTGAGGGTCGTCGCCTCGCTCGTCGGCAGGGCCCGAGACGACATCGCGTCGGCAGGAGACGCAGGCCCCGATCCTCGGCCGGACCCTGTCTGAGCCCCCCCGATCGGCTACCCGGCCGGAACCACCTCCCGCAGCGTCCCGGTCCGGACGTCGTACACGTGGCCCGAGACCGTCGCGTCCGCCGGGATCTCGCCGAGCGAGCGGATCCGGTCGACGTCGTCCCGGACGCTCTGATCCAGGTCGCGGAACGTGAGGAAATCCAGGTCGGACACGTCCTCGCCGGATCGTTCGGCGATGATCTCCGCCATCGCCTCGTCGGTGAACTTCGCCATGCCGCAGTCCGTGTGGTGGATCACCAGGAACTCACGGGTCCCGAGCAGCCAGCTCGAGATCAGCAGGGACCGGACCGCGTCGTCCGTCGCCCTCCCACCGGCGTTGCGGATCACGTGCGCATCGCCGATGGCGAGCCCGAGGGCCTTCGCCGGGTCGATCCGGGCGTCGATGCAGGTCAGCACGGCGATGTTGCGTGCGGGCGGGATCTCGAGATCACCCTTGTCGAACGACTCCGCGAACCTCTGGTTCGCCTCCACCACCGATGTCAGCTGTCCCATGTGGTCATCCCTTCTCGACCGGTGCGCCAACGAGCGAGCCGTACTCGGTCCACGAGCCGTCGTAGTTCTTGACGTTCGGGTAGCCGAGCAACTCCTGCAGGGCGAACCACGTGTGGCTCGAGCGCTCGCCGATCCGGCAGTACGCGATGATCTCGCGGTCGCCGGTGATGCCCTCGCCCTCGTATAGGGCCCGCAGCTCGTCCGCGCTCTTGAACGTCCCGTCCTCGTTCGCCGCCTTGGCCCACGGGATGTTGGCCGCGCCGGCGATGTGCCCCGGCACCTGGGCCTGCTCCTGCGGAAGGTGATCGGGAGCCAGCTTCTCGCCGCGGAACTCCTCCGGCGCGCGGACGTCGACGAACCCGCTCGCACCCCCCACCTTGCCGAGGACCTCGTCCCGAAGCGCCCGGATCTCGCCGCGCTCGGGGCCCGAGATCGAGAAGCCGGAGGGGGTCACCGAGGGGGGGTCCTGCGCGAGCTGGCGGCTCTCGAGCTCCCACTTCTTGCGACCGCCGTTCAGGAGCTTCACGTTGTCGAACCCGCGGAGCTTCAGCACCCAGTACGCGTACGCCGCGAACCAGTTGTTGTTCCCTCCGTACAGGATCACGGTGGTGTCGGGGTCGACCCCCGCTGCCGAGAGGAGCTCGGAGAGCTCGGCCTGGCCGACGTAGTCGCGCCCCACCTCCGCGTGCAGGTCGGTCGTCCAGTTCCAACCGACCGCGCCATCGATGTGTCCCTTCTCGTAGGCCTCGGTGTCCTCGTCCACCTCGATCACCCGGATGCCCGGGTCCTTCACGTGCTCCTCGAGCCAGTCGGTCTCGACGAGCGCTTCGGGTTTGGCGTATCCCGCCATCTCCTCCTCCTTCCGGATCGGAACTCCCATGACAACGCGAAAAGGGGCCGCCGCGCGGCCCCTCGGATCGGTCCTGAGAGTTCGGCTAGCGCGGCACCTCTGGGGCGCCGTCGAGGCGCCCGGGCTCGATACAGCCGCAGAGCCGGGCGGGGATCATCGCCGCCACCAGACCTGCGCATCTCGATCGAACCACGAATCCGACCCCCCGACTCGGGAATTGCAGGTGCAAGTCAACAGCCGGTCGCGGCGAGTGTCAATGGGGTTCGCGGGATGCCGCGTGCTCGCGCCGCCGGCACCTTCTCCGCTAGAAGTACCCGAGGGCGGCCTTGGCCTCCTCGGACATCATCTCCGGCGTCCACGGCGGGCGGAGGACCATCTCCGCCTCCACCGAGGTGACGCCGGGCACGTTCTCCAGGAAGGACTGCATCTGATGCTCGATCAGCGGTCCGATCGGGCAGCCCATCGTGGTCAGGGTGTACTCGATGGAGATCGCGCCCTCCTCGCTGATCTCCACGTCGTAGACCAGACCGAGGTCGACGATGTTGACGCCCAGCTCCGGGTCCACGACGTGCTTGAGGGCCTCGCGAACCGCCTCCTCGGTCGCCGGGCCGCCGTTCGAGGCACCCTGTGCCGGGGCGTCCTGCTCGGCCGCGGTCACCCTGGTGCCCCCGTCCGTGATGGGTTCGTGTGTGGACTCGTCCATGAGAGATCGTTCCTTCGGAGAAGGTCTGCCTCTATCCTAAGGGACGATCCGAGGGAGGACCCGCTGACCGCCGAGCGCCAACCGAAGCCACGAGAGGAGGGCCCCATCCGCATCCTGATCGTCGACGACCATCCGGTCACGAGGGAGGGGCTCCACGCGGCCCTCGACCTGGCGAACGACGTCGTCGTCGTCGGCGAGTCCGACAGCGGGGAGGACGCCGTCGTGAAGGTCGGCGAGCTCACTCCGGACATCGTCTTCATGGACGTGCGGATGCCGGGCATGAACGGCATCGAGGCGACGAAGGCGATCAGGCAGGCATCGCCGAGCACGAGGGTGATCCTGTTCACGGTCGACGAGTCACGAGCCTCGATCTCCGAGGCGATCCAGGCAGGGGTGTCGGGCTATCTGCTGAAGGACGCCTCCGCGGACGAGCTCGTGAACGCCGCCCGTCTCGCCCTGGAGGGCAAGGCCGTGATCCACCCACAGCTCACCCGCGCGTTCATCGAAGAGGTGCAGATCGCCGAGAAGCGCGTCGAGGCGCCTCCGCTCTCGCGCCGGGAGAAGGAGATCCTCCAAAAGGTGGCGTACGGCGCCACCACGAAGGAGGTCGCGCACGATCTGGGGATCTCGCCGCACACGGTGAAGACCCATCTCGAGCGGATCTTCGAGAAGCTCGGGGCGAACGACCGAGCCCAGGCCGTGGCGATCGCGATCCGCAGCGGTCTGGTCGAGTAGCTCGCCCGCGCGCCTAGGCCCTCCGCCCTAGCCCGCGGGTCCCCCAGCCTCAACCCCTTTCCGGCATCCGCCGATACCAGGAACACGATGCCCACGAAGGTCGTGGTATGTGACACGCCCGACGGTCTCGCACAGCTCCAGTACGTCCTGATCATGTCGGGTGCCGCGATGGAGATCGAGACCGTGACCGACGGCCTGCGGGCCGTCGAGGTCTCGGCGCGCATCCACCCGGAGTTCGTCGTCGCCGGCGTCGATGCCGAGAGCCTGTCCGGGGCCGAGCTCGTCCGCCGCCTGCGGGCCGTCAGCCCCGAGACCAAGGTGATCTGCTTGGCGGACGCCTCGCCGCTGGTAGCCGCCGAGATGCTCCAAGCGGGCGCCGCCGCCTTCGTCTCCAGGGACGACGGGGCCGAGGGCGTGTTCCGAGCGATGCGCGCCGTGCACGCAGGACCCGTCGCGCTCAGCCCCGATGTCGCCGGCGACGTCGCCACCCGCTTGCTCGACCAGGCGAGCCGGGTCGAGAAGCTCGAGACCACGATCGCCGAGATCAGCGAGCAGCTCCAGTCGATGACCACCGCCAAGGCCGACTTTCTCGCCAACGTCTCACACGAGCTCCGGACGCCGGTCACCGTGGCCAAGGGGATCGCGTACGTCCTGAGGAACCGCGGGATCCCCGAGGGGGAGGAGGACCAGTTCATCGGCCATCTCGAGGCCTCGCTCGAGAAGCTCTCGATGCTGATCGAGGAGATGCTGATCGTCGCCGACCTGGACCGCGGAACTCTCTCGCTCGAGCTCACCCAGGTCGACCTGGCGCCCCTCCTGCGGCAGGTGGCGGACGAGAGCGCGCGTCAGTTCCCCGCGGTCACGATCGAACGCGAGATCCACGAGAGCCTCCCGGCGTCGGCCGATCCGATGCGGTTCATCGAGATCGTCCGCCAGCTCCTCGACAACGCCTGCCGCTACTCCCCCGAGGACCAGCCGGTGCTGCTCAAGGCCCGTCCGATGGACGAGGGCGTGGTGGTCTCGGTGACCGACCACGGCGAGGGATTGGCGCGCCAGACCGCGTCGAGGGCGTTCGAGGAGCCGTTCTCGACGGGCGAGGACACCCTGCGCAAGGAGCGCGCAGGCGCGGGCGTGGGGCTGCACCTGGCTCGGCAGCTCGTGGTCCAGCACGGCGGGATCCTGTGGGCAGACCCGCTCCCCTCCGGCGGCACCCGCGTCTCGTTCGTGATCCCGGTCCACGAGGGCGATCTCGTTGGCCGTCCCGACGACCTAGGGTCCGATCCGCTCGACGAGCTCCACTCGCTGTCCGAGCCGAACCCGTAGGGCGGGACCGAACCTCGAAGTCGGCCCGCCCGTCAGGGAGTCGGATCGCTCGAACAACCGCGAGCGCGCGAGGCGTTTCGTTGCGCTCCGTCCGAGCGCGGTGGTACAACACACGTGCCCGGGCACGGAAGCCCGGGTGCGACGAGGTGCAGCGAAGACCGGTTGGAATCCGGCACTGTCCCGCAACCGTGAAGCCCCTTCGGGGGACGAGTCGGGTCGCCTCCCCCGTCGCGCAAACGACGGTCCTCGAAGGAAGGGCGGTTTGTGGGCGGCGAGATCGAGGCCCATCGCAGCTCCTTCGGATCGGGAGGAGGGCGGATGGGCAGGCGTCTCAGCTTCGTCGTTGCGTTCGTGCTCGCGCTGTCGGTCGCGGCGTGTGGTTCCTACGGTGGCTCGGACGGCGCGCCGGCCGGCAACGGCGCTTCGCCGTCCTCGGAGCCATCGTCGTTCCCGGTCGCGGTCGAGGGGACGAGCGGGCAGGTCACGATCGACGAACGGCCGGAACGCGTCGTGTCGCTCTCGCCGACGGCAACCGAGGACCTGTTCGCGATCGGGGCCGGCGAGCAGGTGATCGCCGTGGACGACCAGTCCAACTTCCCGCCGGAGGCACCCGCGACCGAGCTGTCCGGGTTCGAACCCAACGTGGAGGCGGTCGCGGGATTCGAACCCGACCTCGTCGTGTTCGCCACCGAGCCCGGGGATCTCGGGTCGTCGCTCGAGGGTCTGGGGATCACGGCGCTGCAGCTCGACGCCGCTCCGACGCTCGAGGTCGCGTACGAGCAGATCGAGCAGCTCGGCCTCGCGACCGGCCACGCGGACGAGGCGCGGGCGCTGGTCGAGGACATGCGTTCGGAGATCGAAGGGATCGTGGACGCCGCCGATCAGGCGTCGGGGACGAGCTTCTATTACGAGCTCGACGACACGTTCTACTCGGTCACGTCGAAGACGTTCATCGGACAGCTGTTCGAGCTGCTCGGGCTCGAGAACATCGCCGACGAGGTCGGCAGGGGGAGCGGCGGGTACCCGCAGCTGTCGGCCGAGTACATCTTGGCGTCCGACCCCGACCTGATCTTCCTGGCCGACACGAAGTGCTGCGGCCAGTCGCTCGAGACGGTCTCGCAGCGCCCCGGCTGGCACGAGCTCTCGGCCGTGACCCGGGGCGACGTCGTGCCGCTGGACGACGACGTCGCTTCGCGCTGGGGGCCGAGGATCGTCGACCTCGTGCGGCGGATCTCGGAGGCCGTGGACTCCACGGGGGCGAACGCCGCGTGAGCGGCCCGGTCGCGGCCGATCGGCGGGTGAGCGCCGGGACCAGGGCGACCGTCATCGGCGTTGCGGTCCTGGTCGTGGCCGTCCTCGTCGGGTTGCTGGTCGGGCCGGTTCGGATCGGCGCGGCAAACGTCCTGCGGTGGCTCTTCTCGTTCGGCGACGCCCCGCCGGGCATGTCCGAACAGCAAGCATTGATCCTGGCCGACCTCCGGCTGCCAAGGGTGATCGTCGCCGGCCTCGTCGGCGCCTCGCTCGCGGCCTCGGGCGCCGCCTACCAGGCGGTGTTTCGCAACCCGCTCGCCGACCCGTACCTGCTGGGGGCGGCCGCCGGCGCCGGGCTCGGCGCGACGATCGCCGTCGTCTACGGGCCGTCGGGCGCACTCGAGCTCACGGTCCCTGTCGCGGCGTTCGTCGGGGCGCTCGTCGGCGTCGGCCTGGCCTATGGGCTGGGGCGCTCGACCCTGGGCGGGCGCTCGACCACGAGCCTCGTCCTTGCCGGCGTCGCCGTCGCCTCGTTCCTGACCGCGGTGCAGACCTTCCTGCAGCAGCAACGTTCCGAGACGCTTCGCCAGGTCTACACCTGGATCTTGGGGCGGCTCGGGACGACCGGGTGGGACGACGTCCGTCTGGCGCTGCCCTCGGTCGTCCTCGCGCTCGCGACGATGTGGGCGGTGCGCCGCCTTCTCGACGTGATCGAGGTTGGCGACGTCGAGGCGCAGAGCCTCGGCCTGAACGTGGCCCGGCTGCGACTGGTCGTGGTGATCGCCGCGTCGCTGGCGACCGCGGCCGCGGTCGCGGTCGCCGGGTTGATCGGGTTCGTCGGGTTGATCATCCCGCACACGGTCCGGCTGATGGTCGGCGGCAGCTACCGATCCGTGCTGCCGCTCTCGGTGCTGTTCGGCGCGTCGTTCCTCATCCTCGTCGACACGCTCGCCCGGACCGTCGTGGCACCGGCCGAGATCCCGATCGGCGTCATCACGGCGTTCATCGGGGCACCGTTCTTCATCGCGGTGCTCCGACGGAACCGGAGGGCGGCGTGAGGCTCGAGGAGCGAGCGGGCGTGGTGACCGCACTCGAGGTGCGCGACCTCTCCGTCGAGCTCGGCAGGCGTCGGATCGTCTCCGGTGTTCGCATGGACGTCCCCGAGGGCGGGTGGGTGTGCGTGATCGGACCCAATGGAGCGGGCAAGACCACGCTCGTGCATGCCATCGCCGGGCTGCTCCCCCGTTCGGGTTCGGTGCGGCTGTGGGGACGTCCGATCGGGGAGCTCGGCAGGCGGGAGCGCGCCCGCACGATCGCGCTGGTGCCGCAGCTGCCGGTGATCCCTCAGGGCTTCACGGTGGAGCAGTACGCGCTGCTCGGGCGCACGCCGCACCTCGGCCTCCTGGCGTCGGAGGGACCTCGGGACCTCGAGGCGGTGGCGTCGGCGCTCGAACGGCTGGATCTCGGCTGGGCCGCCACGAGGAGGCTCGACACGCTGTCGGGCGGCGAGCTTCGACGGGCGGTCATGGCGCGCGCGATCGCACAGGAGGCGTCGCTGCTCCTGCTCGATGAGCCGACCACGGGCCTGGACATCGCCCAGCAGCTCCGCGTGCTCGAGCTCGTCGAGGAGCTCCGGACGACCGACGGGCTCACCGTGATCTCGACGATGCACGACCTCACCCTCGCGGGCCGGTTCGCGCATAGGTTCGCGCTGCTGTCGGAGGGACGCGTGGTGGCCGAGGGCGCACGAGCCGAGGTCCTGCTCCCCCACGTGATCGCCGAGCACTACGGCGCACGGGTCGGCGTGATCGACGATGGAACGCTCGGGTGGGCGGTCGTGCCACTCTCGGGGCCGGAGCGATGATCGAATACGAGCCCGTGGAACCGTCGACTCACGAGCCACCGACCGAGCGGCCCGCGAGCGCGACCCACCACGTCCCGTCCCGAGTGCTCGTGCACACCGGCGACGGCAAGGGCAAATCCTCCGCGGCGATGGGCGTGATGCTCCGCGCGGTGTCGGCCGGCTGGAAGGTGGCGGTGATCCAGTTCGTGAAGTCGGGGAGGTGGCGCACGGGCGAGGAGGCCACCGGTCGGGCCCTCGGCGTCGACTGGTGGTCGCTCGGCGACGGCTTCACGTGGGACTCCACGGACATGGACCGGACGGAGGCCATCGCGCGCGAGGCGTGGCTCGCGGCGGCCGAGCTCATCCGGGCGGGCAAGCACCGGCTGGTCGTCCTGGACGAGATCACCTACCCGATGAACTGGGGTTGGATCGACACGGCCGAGGTCGTCGAGACCATCCGATCTCGCCCCCACGACGTCAGCATCGTCGCGACCGGGCGGGAGGCGCCCGCCGAGCTGCGCGAGGTCGCCGACACCGTCACCGAGATGGTGAGCGAGAAGCACGCCTTCGACGAGGGGATCCCCGCGATGCGCGGGATCGAGTTCTGATGCCGTACACGTTCCTGATCGGGGGCGCGCGCAGCGGGAAGTCGTCGCTCGCCGTCCGCCTGGCCTCGGCGGTCGACGGGCCGGTGGTGGTCGTCGCCACCGCCGAGGCTCGCGACGACGAGATGGCCGAACGGATCCGCGCTCACCGCGCATCTCGCCCGGATGGCTGGGAGACCGTGGAGGCGCCGATCGCGCTCCTCGAAGCGGTCGACGGCGCAGGCGAGGACGCATGCGTGGTCGTCGACTGCCTCACGCTCTGGGTGTCCAACGCGATCGAGGCCGGCGCCTCCGGGGAGGAGATCGACGCCGAGGCTCGGACGGTGACCTCGATCCTGGCCGCGCGCTCCGCCTCGTCTGTGGTCGTGAGCAACGAGGTGGGGCTCGGCGTCGTGCCGGCGAACACTCTGGCTCGAACCTACCGAGACCTGCTCGGGCGCGTGAACGCGTCGTTCGCTGCCCAGGCGTCCCGATCGCTCTTCGTGGTCGCCGGCCGCGGCCTTCCGCTCCAGGATGTGACGCCGACGTGAATCGCGGCGATCTCCTCGAACGCGCGATCGCATCCATCTCCCCTCTCGATCACGACGTTGCGGCGGAGACCGCGCGGCTGCTCGACGCGAAGACGAAGCCACCCCGCAGTCTCGGACGACTCGAGGAGCTCGCGTGCCGGCTGGCGGCGATCCGCGGCCGCGTGCCGGAGGGACCCCTGCGCCCGGCGATCGTCGTCGCGGCGGCGGACCACGGGGTCGCGACTCGCGGCGTGAGCGCGTACCCGAGCGAGGTCACCGCGCAGATGCTCGCGAACTTCGCGGGCGGAGGCGCCGCGATCTGCGTGCTCGCCCGCGAGGCGGGGGCCGAGCTCGTCATCGTGGATGCGGGCGTGATCGGGGGCGTCGCGGTCGTCGATGGTGTTCGCGCGGAGGTCGTGGACGGCGTCCGGTGCACCGACGACCTCACGATCGGTCCCGCGATGCCACGGTCGACCGCGATCGGCATGATCGAGCGCGGGATCGCGCTGGCCGAGGAGCTCGCGGCCGACGGCGTCCAGGTCCTCGGCCTCGGCGAGATGGGGATCGCGAACACGACGTCGGCGAGCGCCCTGACCGCGGCGCTGCTCCCGGCCGAGCCATCGCTCGTGTGCGGACCGGGAACCGGGATCGACGACGAGGGCCTCGCGAGGAAGGTCGACGCCGTTCGCCGGGGGCTCGCGGCGAACGGGCTCCCGCGCCGGGACGCCGATCCGGCCGACGTGCTTTCGGCGGTGGGCGGCCTCGAGATCGCGTTCCTGGTCGGCGTGACCCTCGGCGCCGCGGCGCGGCGGATCCCCGTCCTCGTCGATGGGTTCGTCTCGAGCGTCGCCGGGCTGGTCGCGACCGGGTTCCGGGAGTCGGCCGCCGCCTCGCTCATCGCGGCCACACGCTCGCCCGAACCCGGTCACGCGCCGGTGCTCCAGAGGCTCGGGCTCGAACCCCTGCTCGACCTCGGGCTGCGCCTGGGCGAGGGCACCGGCGCGGCGCTCGCGCTCCCGCTCGTGCGCTCCGCGATCGCGATCCTGACCGACATGGCCACGTTCGACGCCGCCGGCGTCGACGGACCCGCACCCGCGGTCGAGCCAAGGCTGGCCGCCGGCGATGCGTGAGCGAATCAGGCCCGTCCTCGCGGCGCTCTCGTTCCTGAGCGCCGTCCCGGTCGGTCGCGCCGTCGAGCTTGGCCCACGCGACCTCCGACGCAGCGCGGCGCTGTTGCCGGTGGTCGGTGGGGTGGTCGGCGCGCTCGTCGCGGTCGTGGCCTGGGGTTCGGCCCAGGTGCTGCCGACGTTCGTCGCCGCGGTGCTCGGCATCGCGGCCGGCGTCGTGGTGAGCGCCGCTCTCCATCTCGACGGGCTCGGGGACGTCGCGGACGGGATCGGCGCCTCGCTGGCCGGAACCGATCCGGCGCGCGCGATGCGCGACCCGCGGCTGGGGACCTTCGGCATCGCCGCGGTCATGCTCGACCTGCTGCTGAAGACGTCGACGCTGTCCGCGCTCATGGTCACCGGGTTCCCATGGCCGGTGGTCGCGGCGGGGACGCTCTCGCGCGTCGCGCCGGTCGCCATGGCGTGGCGGCTTCCCTACGCGGGCGGCGGGACGGGGACGTGGACCGCCGGCATCGGCGCCCGCGCGGTCGCCATCGCGTCGGCGATCGCCCTCGCCATCGCGATCCCCAGCGCCGGCGTCGCCACGCCGGGCATGATCGTCGCCGTCGTGGCCGCGTCCATCCTCATCGGCTCGTGGTCGAGCCGGCGTCTAGGCGGCGTGACCGGCGACGTGTTCGGGGCGGCGATCGAGCTCGGCGAGACGTTCGCGCTCGTAGCCGCCCTCGCGGCTCGCTGAGGGCGCGGGCGCCGGTGGCGGGAGCGCGAAGGCCCGGGCTATGCTGCGGACGGGATCGGCGGAGTGCGGAACCTCATCGGGAGTCTCGTGATCGCGCTCGCCGCTGTGGCGTGCGGCGAGGCTGTAGCGACGCCGCCACCGGGTCCGGAGTCCTCGGGCCTGCTGATCCACCAGTCGCCGAGCCCGTTCCAACAGGTGTCGGCGGGACCGGTCTCGGCGCTGATCCCCGATGCGTGGGAGCCGCGCCTGGCCGGGCCCATCGACGACCCCCGCCAGGGGATCGTCGCCGGACCGCAACCGCAGGCGTGGAGGTCCGACCGGCCACCGCTCGAGGGGCTCGCCGCGATGTGGATCGACGGGACCGCCATCGGCGTGCCGTCGGACTACTACTACCTCGCGGCCACCGGACCCGCGCTGGACGTCCTCACGGGTTCGGAACAGTGCCGCGCGACCCGCCGGTACGTCGTGGCCAGACACCTGCCGGCGTTCGCGCAGGGTGCGCCCGACTCGCCCGGCGATTACGTGGCCCATGGTCTCGGCACATGCACCGTCGGCAACCGACCGACCCGGTGGGCCTACTTCGTGGCCGCGCCGGGCTACGGGCCCTTGCGCGAGGTCGGGATCCCGAGCTCGGGCCTGTACGTCGTGGTCGCCGTGATGCCCGCGTCCCCCCGCGCCTCGTTCCTGCTCAACCGGCTGCTCCGGCGCACCGAATTCAACGGGTCGTCGGTGGCCGACATGCTCGAGGCGGCCGCACCGGTGCCGACGCCCGGCGACCTGGCCTGATCCGCAACGGTCCCGCCTTCACCGACGAACCCACTCAGCGCGGCGAACGATCCGCGAACGGCGTCGTGACGATGGTCGCCGGTGCCGCGCGGCCGCGGATGTCGATCTCGACGCCGACGCCCGGCTCGAACGCGTCCGGCGGCGAGAGGTACGCGAGCGCGATCCCGTGGCCGAGCAGCGGCGAGAAGGTCCCGCTCGTCACCTCCCCGGCGGTGCGTCCGCCGGCGATCACCGGCTGGTGCGCGCGCGGGATGTGGCGGCGGTCGGCGGTCGCGACGCCTCGAAGGAGGCTCGGCAGTCCCTGCTCGCGCTGGCGCTCGAGCGCGTCGCGTCCGGCGAACGGACCCTTGTCGAACGACACCGCCCACCCCAACCCGGCCTCGAGCGTCGTCCGATCCGGGCCCAGGTCCTGACCGTAGAGCGGATAGCCCATCTCCAGACGCAGCACGTCGCGCGCCCCGAGCCCGCACGGCTCGAGATCGAACGACCGCCCCGCCGCGACGATCGCATCCCAGAGCTCGGCGGCGATCCCGGCGTCGGCGAACAGCTCGAACCCACGCTCCCCCGTGTAGCCAGTCCGGGCGAGCACCACCTCGGTCCCGTGCCAGTCGACGATCAAGACCCCGCGGAAGGAGAGCTCGACCGCGCTGCGCCAGAGCTCGCTCACCACCGCGTGCGACCTCGGTCCCTGGACGCCGAGGAAGCACCAGCCGTCGTGGTCGACGACCTCGGCCCCCCGGGACCGCACCGCCGCGACGACCTTGTCCTTGTTGGCCGCGTTCGGAACCAGGAACCACCGATCCCCGGCGAGGCGGTAGACGAACAGGTCCTCTTCGACACCTCCGCGCTCGTTCAGCATGTGGTGGTACTGCGCCCGGCCGACGTCGACCTTCCGCAGGTCGTTGGTCAACAGTCCCTGCAACGCCTCGAACGCCGAGGCGCCCACGACGTCGACCTTGCCGAGGTGGCTGAGGTCGAACAGCCCGACGCGCTCTCGGACCGCGCGGTGCTCGGACAGGACGCCCCGGTACTCGATCGGCATCAACCACCCGCCGAACGGACCCAGCTTGGCCCCCAGGGCTCGGTGGAGGTCCTCGAGGGGCCCGTGCCGCGTGTCCGGATCGGGCTTGGCTGTGTCGGTCACGGCCGCGTCATCCTACGTTCGAGGAGTCGTGGCACGGAACCGCGGTAGCATGGCCGTTCGGATGTCCGACGCCTACGACATCGTCGTGATCGGCTCGGGGACGGGAGGTTACTCCTGCGCCCTGCGGGCGGCACAGTTGGGCAAGCGGGTCGCGATCGTCGAGCGCGACGAGCGACTGGGCGGCACCTGCCTGCTGCGCGGCTGCATCCCCACCAAGGCGCTCCTGCAGTCTGCCGCGGTCATGGACACCGTCAACCGTTCCGAGGAATGGGGCATCAAGGCCTCCGGCGAGCCGGACTGGACGCAGGTCCAGGCGTTCCAGACCAAGATCGTCGACAAGCTCGTCTCCGGGCTGACCGGCCTGGTGAAGGCCCGGAAGATCGACGTGATCCGCGGTTCCGCGGTCCTGCGGGCGGGGCCGGAGGTCCGGGTGGGCGATCGGACGATCACCGCCACCGACGTGGTCCTGGCCACCGGGTCGCGCCCCAAGCTTCTGCCGGGGCTGCAGGTCACGCCTCGGATCATCACGAGCGACGAGGCGCTGTGGTACGCCGAGATCCCCTCGTCGGCCGTGATCATCGGGGCGGGGGCGATCGGGCTCGAGTTCGCGAGCTTCTACCGTTCGATGGCCGCCGACGTGACGTTGGTCGAGGCGCTCCCGAGGGTCGGGCCGCTGGAGGACGAGGACCTGTCGAAGGAGATCGCGCGCGCGTTCCGCAAGCGCGGGATCTCGGCCCACGCCGGCGCGAGCGTGACCGGCGTGTCGGACACGGGCGACCACGTCGAGGTCGCGTTCGAGGCGGGTGGCGCGGAGCAGGCGGTTACCGCCGACCTCTGCCTGGTCGCCGTCGGCCGCGGCCCGGTCACCGACGATCTCGGGCTCGAGGACGCCGGGGTCGAGCTCGACCGCGGGTTCGTCAAGGTCGACGGCCAGCTGCAGACCTCCGCCGCGCACGTCTGGGCGATCGGCGACGTCGCGGCAACCCCGCTGCAGCTCGCCCACGTCTCGTTCACCGAGGGCTACGCCGTCGCGGAGCGGATCGCCGGCGTCCCGGTGCCCGAGATCGACTACGCGCAGATCCCACGCGTGACCTACTGCTCGCCCGAGATCGCGTCCGTCGGCATCACCGAGGCGCAGGCGATCGAGCGCGGCCACGACGTGGAGGTCGAGCGGTTCAACTTCCAGGGGGTCGGCAAGGCGAACATCGTGGGCGAGGGTGGGCTCGTCAAGATCGTCGCCGCCAAGGAGGGCCCCGTGCTCGGGGTCCACATGGTGGGGCCGCACGTCACCGACCTCGTCTCCGAGGCCATGCTCGCGGTCGCGTGGGAGGCCGTCCCCGCCGAGGTCGCCGCCCTGATCCATCCGCACCCGACGCTGTCCGAGGGCGTCGGTGAGGCCTTCCTGGCGCTCGCCGGAAAGCCCCTCCACGGAGCGTGAACATGGCGACGAAGGTGGAGAGACAGAAGCTCGCCGCGGACGACTGGCGCGTCGGGCTGTCGGACGAGCGGCTCAGGGACCTGCTGTACATGCTGAAGCTCTGCCGGTACTTCGACGAGCGGATTGAGGCCCTGTACCGGCAGGGGCGCCTCCCGGGCGCCATCTACTCGGGTCGCGGTCAGGAGGGGACCCACGTCGGCGTCGCCACCGCCCTGCGCAAGGACGACTCGCTGTTCCCGACGCACCGCGACCTCTCGGCGCAGCTCGCCAAGGGCCTGGATCTGGATCGCGTGATGGCGCAGTTCTGGGGGCGGATCGACGGCTACACGCGGGGCCGCGACGGCAACAGCCACGTCGGCGACTGGCAGGGGAACCGGACCTGGACGGTCATGTCCCACCTCCCAATCGCCTACCCGGTCGCCTGCGGGGCGGCGCTCGCCTACAAGATGCGCGGAGAGCCGCGGGTCGCGATGGCGATCTGCGGCGACGGGGCCACCTCGAACGGCCGCTGGCACGAGGCGCTGAACCTCTCGGCGATCCACCAGCTGCCGGTCGTGTGGGTCGTCAACAACAACCAGTACGCGTACTCGACACCCAACCCGCTCGAGTTCCCGGTCCCGACGATCGCCGAGCGCGCCGGCGCGTACGCGATGCCGGGCGTCCGCGTCGACGGGCAGGACGTGCTCGACGTGTACCGGATCGCGCACGACGCGGTCGAACGCGCCCGCGAGGGCGGCGGCCCGACGCTGATCGAGAGCGTCTCGCTGCGCTGGCGAGGGCACGCGGGCCACGACCCGGCCAAGTACGTCCCGAAGGAGCTGCTCGATGAGTACATGCGCGACAAGGATCCCGTGAGGCGCTTCGAGGAGCTGGTCCGGTCGCGCGGCATCGTGAGCGAGCAGGACGTGACCGACCTCGAGGAGCGGATCCGGGCGGCGTTCGAGGCCGGCTACGAGCACGCGTTGTCGTCGCCGTTCCCCGAACCGGGCGACGTCACCAAGGGCCTGTTCACCGACGACGGCTACTGGGCCGCCGAGCCCGGCCGGGGCGGCGGGACCGAGTCCTGATGGCGACGCGAGCCGTCGAGGCGGGTGCCGCCGGCCACGGTGCCGAGCCGCGCGGTAAGCGGACCGACCAGGGCGAGGCCACCTACCTCGTCGCGATCGCCGAGGCGCTGTGGGAGGAGATGGAGCGGGACGAGCGGGTGTTCCTGCTCGGCGAGGACATCGGCGTCTACGGCGGGGCGTTCAAGGTGACCGAGGGATTCATCGAGCGGTTCGGCCCGACGCGCGTGATGGACACCCCGATCGTCGAGGAGACGATCGTCGGGACCGCGCTCGGCGCGGCGATGGAGGGTCTGCGTCCGGTCGCCGAGTTCCAGTACGCCGACTTCATGTCGAGCGGCTACGACGAGATCACGACCGCGATGGCCCGCTACCACTACCGGAGCGGGGTGCCGGTCCCGGTGGTGCTGCGCGGGCCCTCGGGCGGCGGGGTCAGGGCCTCGAGCTTCCACTCGACGAACCCCGAGCCGTGGCTCTCGCAAGCCCCCGGTCTGAAGGTCATCTGCCCCTCGTTCCCCTCGGACGCCAAGGGACTGCTGAAGGCGGCGATCCGCGACGACAACCCGTGCGTGTTCCTGGAGCACAAGTGGATCTATCGTCGGATCAAGGAGATCGTCTCGGACGACCCCGACCACCTCGTTCCGATCGGCAAGGCCGACGTCAAGCGCGAGGGCGCGGACGTCTCGGTGATCGCGCACGGGATGATGGTGCACCTCGCGCTCGAGGCGGCCGAGACCCTGGCGAACGAGGGCATCCAGGTCGAGGTGCTCGACCTGCGGACCGTTCAACCGCTGGACGTGGAGGCGATCCTGGCCACGGTGACCAAGACGAGCCGTGCGGTGGTGCTCCAGGAGAGCCAGCGCTACCTGGGCACCGGCGCGGAGGTCGCGTCGTTGATCGCCGAGGAGGCGTTCGAGTCGCTCGACGCACCGGTCGTCCGGCTCTCGCCGCCCCACGTCCCGGTGCCATTCTCACCGCCGCTCGAGGACGCATACATGCCGCAGGTGTCCGACATCGAGGACGCCGTCCGCAAGCTATCCGCATGGTGACCCCGGAGGCAGGATGACCGCCGTCAAGATGCCGCAGCTCGGCGAGACCGTGATCGAAGGAACGATCCTGAAGTGGCTGAAGCAGGAGGGCGACCAGGTCGCGCTCGACGAACCGCTGTTCGAGATCTCGACCGACAAGGTCGACACCGAGGTGCCGTCGTCGGCGGCGGGCACGCTGACGAAGATCCTGGTGCCGGAGGGCGAGACGGTGGCGGTCGGGACCGAGCTCGCGGAGATCTCCGAAGGTGGGGCGGGTGGCGGCGACGCTCCGTCCGCTCCGGCACCACCCGCCACGTCGGCCGCCCAGCCCGTGGCCGCTTCGGCACCACCCGCGGCGCCGGCTCAGACGCCCGTCGCGTCGCCGGCGGCCGCTTCGGCGGAGACCGTGCCCTCACAGATGGCGGCCCCGACGCAGACCGCGCTGCCGGACCGTGGGCCCCGGTCGCAGATCCTGTCGCCGCTGGTTCGGAAGTTGGCGAACGAGCACGGTGTGGATCTCTCACAGGTGAGCGGGACCGGGACGGGGGGGCGGATCACGAAGAACGACGTGTTGGGTTTCGTGGCCACGCAGGGGGCGGCGGCACCGGTGACGAGCGCGCCTGCAGCCGCCCCGGCCGCCCAGCCGGCGCCACCCGCGCCGGCGACGGCGCCCGCGACCCCACCCGCGCCGGCGGCCCCGCCCGCCGTGGCGCAGCCTGCGCCCGCGGCGATGGGCGGTGGGGAGGAGCTCGTTCCGGTCTCGCACATCCGGCGGACGATCGCCCAGCACATGAAGGCCTCGCTCGAGATCTCGGCACGCGCGTGGAACGCCGTCGAGATCAACATGGAGAACGTCGCCCGCCTACGCGAACGCACGAAGGACGCGTTCAAGGCGCGCGAGGGTTTCGGCCTCACGTACATGCCGTTCGTGACGCGGGCGGTCACCGAGGCGCTGCTGGCCCACCCGATGGTGAACAGCGAGCTTCGCGGCGACGAGATCGCGGTCAAGCACTTCGTCAACATGGGGATCGCCGTGAGCTACGACGAGGGGCTCATCGTCCCGGTCCTGAAGGGTTCCGACACGATGAATCTGCTGGGGATCGCGCGAGGGATCAACGATCTCGCCACGCGGGCGCGGGCCAAGAAGCTCCTGCCCGACGAGGTCCACGGCGGCACGTTCACGATCACGAACCCGGGACCGTTCGGGTCGTTGATCTCGGTCCCGATCATCAACCAGCCGCAGACCGGCATCCTCGGGTTCGACACCGTCGAGAAGCGTCCGGTGGTGATCGACGACACGATCGCGATCCGGCACATGGTCTACATCTCGATGTCGTGGGACCACCGCGTGATCGACGGCGCGCTCGCGTCGCAGTTCCTCGCGAGGGTCAAACAGAACCTCGAGACGTGGGACTTCGCCGAGGACCTGGCGCTCTAGCCCGATGGCACGCCTGATCCGGCCCCACGGTCTCGTCGACTACGACACCGCGAACGCCGAGATGCACGAGCTGGCCGAGCGCCGCCTCGCCGGCTTCGCCGAGGACACGTTGATCCTGCTCGAGCATCCGCCGGTCTATACGGCCGGCCGGCGCTGGCGGCCCGACCACATCGTGTGGACCGAGGAACGGATCGCCGCCGCCGGCGCCGAGCTCCGGTTCATCGATCGCGGCGGCTCGCTCACGTTCCACGGGCCCGGACAGCTCGTCGGGTACCCGGTGCTCGATCTCGGCGCCCGGCCCGACGCGATGCGGTTCGTGCGCGACCTCGAGGAGGTCGTGATCCGGGCAGCGGCCGACGTCGGCGTCGAGCTGCATCGCAGCGAGGTGCAGACCGGCGTGTGGTCCGGACCGAGCAAGGTGTGCGCGATCGGCGTTCGGCTGATGCGGATGCGGGTCTCGCTGCACGGATTCGCGCTCAACTGCACCACCGACCTGTCCTGGTACGACGCGATCGTGCCCTGCGGTCTCGCCGGGGAGGGCGTGACCTCCCTGTCCCGACTGGCAGGTCGCGAGATCACGGTCGAGGAGGTGGCTCCGCGCGTCGCCCGGCGCTTCGAGGAGGTCTTCGACCGCCGGCTCGAGCCGGACCCGGCCATCCAAGCGTTTACGCTCGCCGGCGTCTGAACGTGACAGGCGACCGCATCCACCACGCCGCGATGCGTGGCTTCGAGGCCGCCGTAGAGCACTACGAGCGGGGCAGGCCCAGCTACCCGGACGACGCGGTCTCGTACCTGGTCCGGGAACTCGGCATCGCCCAGGGACGCGACGTCCTCGAGCTCGGGGCCGGGTCGGGCAAGCTCACCGAGCTGATCGTCTACACGGGTGCGCGGATCACGGCCGTCGAGCCGGTCGCAGCGATGCGGACGGCCCTCGAACGCAATTGCCCCACCGTGACCGCCCTCGAGGGCACCGCAGAAGCGATCCCGGTCGCGGATGCCTCGGTGGACGCAGTGCTCGCCGCCCAGGCGTTCCACTGGTTCGACGGCGAGCGCGCGCTCCCCGAGATCCATCGCGTCCTGCGCCGCGACGGCGCGCTCGGCCTGATCTGGAACGTTCGCGACGAGGCGAGCGACTGGGCAGAGCGGCTGACCGCGATCTTCGACCGGCTCGCCGGCGAGGACGCGCCCCGCTACCAGAACGACCGGACCGGTCGGTGGCGCCGGGCCTTCGAGGTCGACGACCGGTTCGGACCGCTCCACCACCGCGTGGCCTACCACGTGCACCACGTCACGCCGGAGGCCTTCTTGGACCGGGTCCTTTCGGTGAGCTACGTCGCGGCCGCACCGGAGGACGAGCGTGCTCGCGTCCGCGCGGAGGTCGAGGAGCTGCTCGCGAGCGACCCCGAACTGCGCGGCAAGCCCGAGATCGTGATGCCCTACCGCACCGACGTGTTCTGGACGCGACCCCGCTGAGAGCCCGCCTACCCGTGAGACGACCTACAGATCGTTCACATCGACGACCTGAAGCCCCTTCGGACGTTTGAGGAACACGCGACTGCCCTTGGCGAACATCCCGAGACCCTCCGCTGGATGTGCTCGAGTGTCGAACCAGAGGATCTCGGAGACCAGGGCTACGGGAGACGCCTCGATGGTCCGCTCCATCGATGAGCACTCGATCAGGCGTCGGCGACGATCGAGTATCGGGGGCGCTGTTCGAGCGAGCCGAGGGGCCACGGCTCGTGGAGCTTGGCCGCCCACTCGACGTCGCGCAGGCGCTTGATTCGCACCGCCGACCACCCGGCCTCGTACACCGCGTCGA